>DASZPP010000079.1:0-7874 GCA_035549975.1 Opitutus sp. | reverse complement strand
CTACGGAATTTCTGAATGCGCCAGAGCGCGGGCTGAAGCAGCGCGCTACGGCTTCAGAGTTCGAGGACGACCACGGACTTGGCGGGAAGGGTGAGGTTGAGCGTGTCGCCGGAAACGGTGGCGCCGTTGAAGGCGGCGGGTTCGACGGTGTGCGGCGCGTCGAAGGTGTTGATCGAGTTCATCGCGGGCGCGGTGAGAATGCGGCCGCTGACGGACCGGGACGCGAGGCCGTCGAGCTTGCAGGAGAGCGCGATGGAGTCGTGCGGGTTGGCGTTGACGAGCGAGATGTGGATCTTGCCCGCGGCGTCGCGCGAGGCCGAGGCGCTGACGGCGGGGAAACTGGTCTGGCCGTAGGCGTAGTCGGGCGAGGTGACCTCGATCGGCAGCGACGTGGCGTCCTGATGGACCTTGAACAGGTCGTAAACGTAGTAGGTCGGCGTGAGGAGCAGGCGCGGCCCGTCGGTGAGGATCATCGATTGGAGGACGTTTACCATCTGCGCGATGTTGGCCATCGAGACGCGGTCGGCGTGTTTTTGGAAAACGTGGAGGGTGAGCGCGGCGAGGAGCGCATCGCGCAGCGAGTTCTGTTGGTAGAGGAAGCCGGGATTCGTGCCGGGCTCGGAGTCGGTCCAGACGCCCCATTCGTCGACGACGAGCGCGACTTTTTTCTTCGAATCGTAGCGATCCATGATCGCGAGATGCTTCGAGACGAGCTCGTCCATGTGGCCGGCGCCCGCGAGCGTGAGGGCGTATTGGTCCTCGCCGAAGTTCGTCGCGGAGCCCTTGTCGGTGTTCGTCCAATGGCCGACGGGGATCGTGTAGTTGTGCAGCGCGATGCCGTCCATGCCGGGCGTCTCGGGCTGATACATCGCGTGGATGTTCCGCATGAGGACCTCGGTCCAGTGATAGTCGTCGCCGTTCGGGCCGCAGGCGACGCGGTAGAGCTTGTTGCCGGGGTAGTCCTTGGCGAACGAGTTGAAGCGGTTGTAGACGTCGGAGTAATATTCCGGCCGCATCGTGCCGCCGCAGCCCCAGTTCTCGTTGCCGAAGGCGACGTATTTGAGGTGCCATGGCTTGTCGCGGCCGTTGGCGCGGCGGAGGTTGGCGAGCGGGGAGTTGGCGTCGGAGGTCATGTACTCGATCCAGTTGGAGGCCTCCTGGACGGTGCCGCTGCCGAGATTGGCGCAGATGTAGGGCTCGCAGCCGACCTGTTCGCAGAAATCCATGAACTCGGCGGTGCCGAAGTGGTTGTTTTCGACGACGCCGCCCCAGTTGGTGTTGATCATCGACGGACGCTGGTCGGGTGCGCCGATGCCGTCGCGCCAGTGGTATTCCTCGGCGAAGCAGCCGCCCGGCCAGCGGACGACGGGGACGCGGATCTCGCGGAGGGCGGCGACGACGTCGTTGCGGATGCCGCGGGTGTTTGGGATCGGGGAATTGGGCTCGACCCAGATGCCGCCGTAGATGCAGTGGCCGAGGTGCTCGGTGAACTGGCCGTAGAGGTTGCGGTTGATGACGGCGCCGGGCTGATCGGCGTGGAGGACGGCGGTGGCGGATCCGGATGAGGCGGAGGCGATGGGCGCGGCCAGGCCGAGGGAGATCGCTGAGAGGAGGAGCGTTTTCATGGGGGCGGGGTGTTCGATGCGCGACAGCGATTTTGGGAGGGGCGTTGGCGGGCGCACAAACCGCCCGGCACTTGACCGTCACGTTTTGCGGAGCACACGGACGCCGAAGCACGGTCCGCACAAAATCCGCGTAACGTTTCGGCGAGAGCGGAGTTCCCGGTGGTGCGATCATGATCTCCAATCTCCGCCTCTCAATGCGCGCGCTCGGGAAGTCGCGCGGATTCTCGGCGGTCGCGGTCCTCACGCTCGCGGTGGGGATCGGCGCGACGACCGCAATCTTCAGCGCGTTGCAGGCGCTGGTGATTTCGCCGTTCCATTACCCGGCGGCGGACCGGCTGGTGCACGTGTGGTCGGGGGACGGGTGGACGCTGTCGCCGGCGGATTTCATCGACCTGAAGGAGCAATCGTCGAGCTACACGGCTTTCGGCGTTTACCAGCCGAACACGTTCAATGTCGGTCACGAGAAGGCGCAGTCGGTCGTGGGCGTTTCGGGCACGGCGGACGTGCTGCGGGCGTTTGGCGTGCGGCCGATGCTCGGGCGGTTGTTCGAGCCGCGCGACGACGAGGACGGCGCGCCGGCGGTGGTGATTCTCAGTTACACGCTCTGGCAGGAGCTGTTCGGCGGCGACCTCCAGGTCGTCGGGAAGAAGCTGAGGGTGGACGGGAGCGATTGGGAGATTGTCGGCGTGATGCCGGCGACCTTCGAGTTCGTGAGCCCGCGGATGCGGACGGAGGAGCCGCGGCTGTGGACGCCGCGGCGTTTCGACCCGAACGAGAGAAAACAGCGCGACAGCCATTACCTGCTCGGGATCGCGCGGATGAAGGACGGCGTGACGGTCACGCAGGCGGACGCGGAGATCAAAACGATCGGCCGGCGGCTGACGAAGCTTTATCCGGACTCGAACACGCGGAAGGAATTCCTGGTGCGTTCGCTGCACGAGGAAATGACGCGCGGCCTGAGCAAGCAGGTGTGGCTGCTTTTCGGCGCGGTGGCGCTGGTGCTGCTGGTGGCGTGCGGCAACGTCGCGAGCATGCTGCTGGCGCGGAGCGCGCGGCGGCAGGGCGAATTCGGCGTGCGCGTCGCACTCGGCGCCACGCGCGGCGACCTGGTGAAACTGGCGCTGGCGGAAAGCTTGATGCTGGCGTTCGCGGGCGCGGCGCTCGGCGTGGTGCTGGCCTACGGCGGCGTGGACTTGTTGAGAATGCTGGCGCCGGTGAGCGCGGCGCGGAAGGCGGCGATCACGTTGAGCCCGGTCGCGCTGGCGTTCGGGCTCGGTGTGACGATGCTGGCGGCGGTGTTCGCGGGACTGCCGCCAGCGCTCGCAGCGATGCGCACGTCGGTCACGTCGATCCTGCACGCGGATGCGCGCGGCTCGATCGGGTCGCACGCGCGGCACCGGATGTTGCGGGCGCTGATCATTGCGCAGGTGGCGGTGGCTTTCGTGCTGGCGAACGGCGCGGTGCTGTTCGCGCGCGGCTACCTGCGGCTGCTGAAAGACAACCAGGTGCTCGACACCAATGCGGTCACGGTGGCGCAGGTCACCTTGCAGGGGCCGCGCTACAAGGACGACGCGTCGCAAGTGCGTTTCTGGTATGAAATGGCGGACCGGGCGAAGGCGCTGCCGGGCGTGACGCACGTCGCCATGACCTCGAAGCTTCCGCTCGAAGGCGGCAGCAACACGAACGGGTTGATAAATGATGAAACCTACGACCCGACGCAGCAGCGGATGCAGATCGAGCGTTCGTCGGTGACGGAGGATTATTTTTCGGCGATGGGGCTGCGGCTGCTGAAAGGACGGGGGTTGAAAAGCGAGGACCGCACGGGCGACATCCGCGGGGTCGTCGTGAACGAGCAGCTCGTGGCGAAGGCGTGGCCGCACAAGGAGCCGCTCGGTGAAATCATCCGGGGCAACAATCCGGGCAAGCCGTGGTATACCGTGCGCGTGGTCGGCGTCGTGGAAAACGTCAAGCAGTGGAGCGCCGATGCGGAAGTGCAGCCGGAAATGTATACGACGCCGGAAGGGCACTGGGGAAGTCGCGTTTACCTCGTCGTGCGTGGCGTGCTGCCGACGGAAAAGCTTGCGCAGATGCTGCGGCACGAACTGGCGGCGATCGACAGCGAACTGGCGCTCAAGGACGTGCGGTCAATGGGCGACGTCGTCAGCCAGGCGACGCAGGGCCAGCGCGCGGTCGCGAGCCTCGTCAATTTTTTCATGGCGGTCGCGCTCGGGCTCGTGGCGGTCGGGCTCTACGGCACGCTGTCCTACTCGGTGCAGCAGCGGGCGCGGGAGATCGGCGTGCGCGTGGCGATCGGGGCATTGAAGGGCGACATCGTGCGGCTCGTCTTCGCGCAGGGCAGCCGCTGGGTGGCGCTCGGACTGTTGATTGGGCTGGTGGGCAGCGTCGCACTGGCGTCGGCGTTGAAATCGCTGGTCTATCACATGGAGGGAATCACCGCGCCGCCGCTGGTGCTCGCCGCAGGGGCGGTCGGCGTGGCGGCGATCGTGGCGTGCTGGCTGCCGGCGCGGCGCGCGGCGCGGCTGGATCCGATCGAGGCGCTGCGGGCGGATTGAGGCCGAGGCACGGGAGTGCGGCGTTTTTTGGAGTGCGGCGGTCCTCCGCCGCTTTGGGATGGAGGCGGCGCCGGGCGCCAGCGTTGCGGCGGGCTTGCACTGAAAACCCGGCGAAAATACGGTTGGCGCATGTCCATGGCGGCCGAATCGGATCATGTGCGCGCGGCGCGCGAGCGGCAGACGGCGATCTACCGGGCGATGAGTCCGCGGGAGCGGCTGCAGCAGGCGGTGCGGATGAACCGCTCGATGCGCGAGCTGATGGCGGCGGGTTTTCGGGAGCGGCATCCCGATTGGGCCGAAAGCGCGGTGCAGCGGGCGGTGGCGGAACGAATCCTGTATGGCCGCACCGGCTGAGCTGGAGCTTTTCGTGGCGCGGTTGGAGGCGATCGGCTCGCCTTACATGGTCACGGGTGCGACCGCGGCGATCATCTATGGCCAGCCGCGCGTGACGAACGATCTCGACGTGGTGCTCAGCCTCGATGACGCGGGGCGGATGGCGCTATTGAACGCGTTTCCTGAAACCGAGTTTTACACGCCGCCGGAGCCGGTGATCCGGGCGGAGCAGGCGCGCCGGCAGCGCGGGCATTTCAACCTGATCCATCACGAAAGCGGCTTTAAGGCGGACATCTATCTCGCGGGCGACGATCCGCTGCACGCGTGGGCGCTGGAGCGGCGAAAGCGGATCAGGTGGAGCGACCGCCTCGAACTTTGGGTGGCGCCGCCGGAATATGTGGTCGTGCGCAAGCTGGAGTTTTATCGCGAGGGCGGTTCGGCCAAGCATCCGGACGACATCCGGGCGACATCCGGGCGATTCGCGAGGTGACGGGGCTGGACGAGGCAGTCCTGCTGCCGTGGATCGAACGGCGCGGACTGGCGGAAGTGTGGCGGGCGATGCAATGAGCGGCGCGCGAACACGCGGAGTGACGTTCGTTTATTTTCGCCCACTTGCGTCGACCTCGAGATGATCAACCTGCAGGTGACGGCGAAAGGTCGCGACCGGACGCAGGGTGAATTTCGCGAGCGTGAGACCGTTGGACCAATCCGGATCCTCGACCCACTTCTTGGTTGTGTGGTCCCAGTGTTGATGAGGGTGAAAGTAGGCGATGCGTTGGATGATGCTCACGCCGGCGATGTCGATGCGGCGGTAATCCTCCGGGCCGACGGGGACAAGGCTGCCTTGGGAGCGATTCACCAGCCACAGATCCTCGGGGGTTTCGGGAAAGAACGTAGCTCGCGACATGCCGAATAGGGTGGGCTGGTGCATCGTGTGGGCGGGTCTCCATTCCACCAGCGAGACGGCGAGGCCGCGTTTTTCGTCGCGCCATGACCGGCCGATGCGCGCCCCGTAGGAACCATGGGCGAGTGGCTCGCCTTCGAGGAGCGGTTTTTCCGCGATCAACGTGGGCTCGAGCAACTCGAACCAGCCGTCGAATTCGTAGGCGGCGGGTTCGGTCCGCAATCGCTGCACCAAGTCGACCGGGATCGAAGGCACCACGCCGATGAAAAGCGTCCTGATGTTCGACAGAGCCGGCGAATGCCATGTCCATTTGGTTCCGCGCGCTTTGGCGCGCTCGGCCATGAATTCGAGCCAGTCGGGATCGGGCGGTTGCTCCGGCACACCGAGCAAATGGTCGGCGGCTCCGGAATCGATGCCCGTGAAGTCACGAAACATGCCTTCGCGCTCCATCTTGGTTCCGTCGCGCGAGAGCCAGCTCTGATGTGAGGAAACCGGGCGCAGTGCGTCGCCGTCCGGCACGCCGGTGGCGGAAAAAGTCGTCCAAATCGCATAAGCCGGCTCGCGCGACAAAGACGACGGCTGATCCTCCACCGAGGTCCGGCGGGGGACCAGCGCGATGTCGCGGGTCAGGGCTGGATTCCGTTCGCTGCGATGTGCCAGCGTCGACGACCAGTCCCAGCGCCACCACAGAAAGATGGAAAGGGTAACGGCAAACGCGGTCACAAAGAGAGCGAGCGCCGGCCAGAAACGGCGGGTGCGGTATTGGTGGACGACGAGCGCGGCGACGGCGACGATGACCACGGCACTCGCGATCCCAAAACGCGTGATGAGCACGCCGCCCGGTGTCGCCGGCCCGGAGAGATTGCCGGCGAGGTGCATGATGTTCACCACACTTGTCGCGACAACCGTCACGAGAAGCGCGGCGAGGTAGCGCGCGAATGTTCCGGTGAGCACGGCGAAAGGCAGCGCGAGGACCACGACCGCGCCACTGATCACGGCGATTTGCCAAATCGTGAGCCCGATGTCCCGCAATCCGAAGCCGGAAACGAGCCACCAGGGCAGGCAGACGAGCGCGGGTAGCACGACAAAGACCAGCAGGACCGTCACGAGCTTGGCCGCGAGGAGACTCAGGCCGGAGACGGGTTTCGTCATCCAAAACGCGCGTGTGCCGATGGTCGAATCCTCGTGCACCAGTGCGGCGACGAGCACGAAGATCACGAGGCATTCAGCGATCGAACCGAAGTTGGCGTAGAGCGTGAGACGGTCGAACACGTCGACATCGAGCGGGCCGGATTGCCACCGCAGCAATGCTCCGAGCAGAAGCTTGGCGGCGAGCACCAGCGCGAAAAGCGCGATGGGAATCCAGAAGCGGCGCAGGTCTTTTTTGACGATGTGGAGAATGAGGTTCATGCGGCGGCTCCTTTCGCTTCGGCGCGCGTGGCACGGGCGAGGGCGATGAAGATTTCCCGCAATGTCATCGGCCGGACCGTGATCGCGCCGGACGGGCATCGCGCGTGGTAGTCGGATTCGCTCCCGGCTGGCGAATGGTTGGAGTCGATGAAGCGGACGCGGTCGCCGGCGCGTTCCATCTCGAGCCAGGCCGCCGGTGCGACGCCGAGAGTTGTCGGCCCGCCGTGAAGATCGATTTCGACCCGGCGGAAGCGCGCGAGCAGCGAATCGGTGGACTCGTCGAGGCGCAGGCGCCCGGCGTCGAGGAGCGCCACGCGATCCGCCAAGCGCTCGACCTCCTCGATGTCGTGCGACGAGACGAGCATCGTCCACTCGCCGGCTTCGGAGGCTTCGAGCAGGCCGTGGATGAATTCCTCGCGCACGAGCGGATCGAGGCCGCCGAACGGCTCGTCGAGCACAACGAGCTGCGGGCGATAAGCGAGCGCCGCGAGCAACGCGGCCTTCATCGCCATGCCGCGCGACAGGTGGCGCAGCTTTCGATCCGCTGGCAGCGCGAGCTGCCCGAGCAGGCGACTTTCGAGGTCGCAATCCCACGTCGGGTAAAACGGCCGGCAGTAATCGAGGAACTGGCGCACCGTCATCCACCGCGGGAGCTCCTGATTTTCGGAGACGTAGCCGATGCGGGCGAATTCGTGCGGGCCGAGCCGGCGGGAATCGACGCCGAGGACGCGCGCCGCGCCGGCGGTGGGGCGGAGCAGGTTCATCAGCAGCTTGATCGTGGTGGTCTTGCCCGCGCCGTTTGGGCCGAGCAGGGCGCAGACAGAACCTGCGGGAACGACGAGATCGAGCTGATGAACCGCGTCGGTCGCGCCGAAACGCCGGGTGAGTTGAGCGGTTTCGATGACGTTCATGGGGAGAGCGGGGTAAACGGGCTATTTGCCGCCGAGCTTGCGCCAGTGGGTCGCGAGGCCGGCGCGCACGTCGTCGAGCGACAGGCCGAGCTTCTTGGCCTCGACCACGAGCCGCTCG
>DASZPP010000078.1:0-37336 GCA_035549975.1 Opitutus sp. | reverse complement strand
CATCTTGTCGGCGTGCATGGCGGAGATGACCTCGCGGGCGAGGGCGAGCTTGGCGGCGTCGGCGGGAGCCGGGGCCGGATTGTTCTGCGCGAAGGCACCCGTGGAGAGGGCGAGCATCGCCAGGAGGAGTGGGGTCTTTTTCATGGGAGAAATCGGGCGCCCGCGGTGCGGTGCGGGGCTGGCCGCGAAGGGGTTGGCCTCGTCGGGGAGATTGCGGGGTGCGTGAGCGCGGGGAGGACGCTGGTGGAGTTGGCGCGGGCGGCGGCCGAGACGAGGCGAATTGCCGGGGGAGAGCGAGGCAAAACGGTGGCGCTGGGGCGGGCTGCGATGAAGGGCAGGGTTGTGTTGCGGTGTTATCCTTCGGGTGATCCGCTTTCGGGCGCGGATGAACTGCGTCCGGGCGTGATCTCGGAGGTGAGCAGATGTGAACATTTCCCCATTCAACCCAGCCGGTCGGCGGCGTGCAGCCCGGGGCGTGGTTGCGCTCTTGGTCGCAACTGCGGCGGCTCCGCTGCCGGCGCGGGAAAACCCCGGTGAAGTCGTGGCGGTGTATTCGAGCGTGAGTCCGGCCTACCGGCGGAGCGTGCAGGCGGATGGTTCGTTCAAGCCGGAGACCTATGCGTTTGGCGAAGGCGGACCGGTGGAGGGGCGCCGAAAGGACATGACCATCGATCTGCTGCGATTTGTCGACGTGGCGCAGATCATCGCGCGGCCGCTCGCGGCGCAAAAATACCTGCCGGGCGATCCGAAGAAGCCCGCGTCGACGGACCTGTTGATCATGGTTTATTGGGGCGCGACGATCGGCACCGATGACGGTTCCTCGTCGTCGGAGTACGCGCTGGCGGAGTCGACCATTCCGCCGCCATTGCCGCCGCCCCCGCCGCCGCCGGATGCCTCGGGCGGGGCGGCGATGTCGGTCGATCCGGGCGTGTCGGGCGCAGCCGACATGGGGGCGCAGCGAGCGGCCGCGCACGACGCGGCGGTGAGCGCGCAGGACCAGGCGACGGCGCTGATGATGATCGCGAATCACCGCCGCGACCGGCAGGATGTGGCGAATGCGACGATGCTCGGCTATTTGACCGAGCTGGAGCGCGTGCGGGCGTTCGGGACGGCGGCGTTTGCGGGGCCGCGCCGGGACGTGATCGACGAAGTCGAGGAGAGCCGGTATTTCGTCGTGCTGATGGCCTACGACTTCCCACTCCTCTGGAAGCACAAGGAGAGAAAGCTGCTGTGGGAGACGCGGTTCAGCATCCCGGAACGGCGGCACGATTTTGGCAAGGATCTCGCCGGCATGGCGCAAGGGGCGTCGGGCTACTTCGGGCGGAACAGCGGCGGGCTGCGTCACACGACGCTGCAGGGCCACGTCGAACTGGGTGACCTGAAGGTGCTGGACGAGGACGTAGGCGCGAAGAAGTGAAGCGGCGACAGCCGCGGACGGTGGGCGAGGCCCGGCGACGGGACGCAAACCGATGTTGCGCAGGAGCGGAAGCGTGGTGTGCTGGGAGCGTGGACCCAGGTTCCGCCAATGCGATGCTGCCGGTCATCCAGGCTTCGACGACGCCGGTGATCTTGATTTCGGGAATGGGCCTCCTGTTGCTGACGATGACGAACCGGATGGGGCGGCTGGTCGACCGGACGCGGCTCTATGCGGCCCAGTTGCGCGAGGCGGCGCCGGCCCAGCAGAAGCAGCTCGAGGTGCAGCTCGAGATAACGTGGCGGCGGGCGAAACTGGTGCGGCGGTCGCTGACGCTGGCGACGTCGAGCATGCTGATGTCGGCGGCGCTGATCATCGCGATATTCGCCGGTGCGCTGCTGACGGTGGATTTGCGGGCGGTGATGCTGGTGCTGTTTCTCGCGGCGATCCTGCTCCTGATCGCGTCGCTGATAACCTTTTTGCGCGACATTTTTCTCTCGCTGGCGGCGCTGCATCTCGAGGTGGAGCAGGCGCGGGAGAAATAGGATTTTTGAAAGTTGAGGGTCGAGAGCCGGGGCGGACACGGCCGCGGCGTTCGGGGCTCACGACGAGAGCTGGCTTTCAAGCACCCGGCCAAGGGCGGGGAGGTCCGGGAAGATGCGGTCGGCGCCGGCGGCGCGGAGTTCGGGGGCGGTGTGGGTGCCGGTGGTGACGCACCAGGAGGCGAGGGCGGCGTTCCGGGCGGTGGCGACATCGTAGATCGAGTCGCCGACAAGGACCGCGGTGGAGGCCTCGGCGCGGAGTTGGGTGAGCGCGTGGCGGGTGAACTCGGGCTGGGGCTTCAGCCATGGGGTGTCACCGGCGCCGAAGACCGCGTCGAGAAATGGGGCGATGCCGAGGTGTTTGCAGATGAGCCGCGAGGAGGGCGCGTGTTTGTTGGTGAGGATGGCGAGCCGGGCGCCACGGCCGTGGAGCAACGCGAGGAGCTCGCGGGCGCCAGGGAATAGCCTCACATCGTCGAGCATGGTGGCGTCCCAGTATGGCCGGTAGATCGCGAGGGCGGCGTCGACACGCTCGGGGCCGACGAGGGTTTCGACGGCTTTTTCGAGGCCGCGGCCGACAGCGGCGCGGACCTGGTCCATTGACGGTGGCGGCAGGCCGAGCTGGCGCATGGTGTGGGCGTGAGCGCGGAAGATCGCGTCGAAATGGTCGACGAGCGTGCCGTCGAGGTCGAAGAGCCAGGTAGTGAACACGGGAGGCAGAAGGCAGAGATCAGAGGTCGGAAGTCGGAAGTCGGAAGTCAGAAGTCAGAAATCGGAAATCGGAGATCGGAGATCGAGGGTGAAAGTCAGCGGATGACGCCCGGCGCGAGATGACGAGGATTTCTTCTGACATCTGGCATCTGGTGTCTGACCCCTGTTTTTAGTTTGGCGGCGAGGGGTGTCGCGAGTGAAGTGGGCGGATGGCCGTGAACCCGGAGCAGCAGGCGCGCGTGGCGGAGAGCCTCGAGGGCGACGGGCTCGATGTGACGCTGGCGGGAAATTGGCGGATCACGGAGGAGCGGCCGTCGTGGGACCGGTTCATCGCGAAACGGCGGCCGGCGCGGCTGCGGTTGCGGGTCGACCAGGTGGAGCAATGGGACAGCTCGCTGCTGTTGTTCCTGTTTCAGGCGCGGGAGTGGTGCCGGGCGACGGGGGTCTATTGCGACGTCGGCGCGCTGCCGGAGAAAATCCGGTTGCTGCTGGATCAACTGGCGACATCGCACGAGACGAGCGTGCCCTTCGACCGGTCGACGGGTTTTTTCAACGCGGTGGGCGACGCGACGCTGGACGTGTGGTCGAAGACGAAGGCGATCTCGCAGTTCGTGGGCGAGTGCGTGCTGGGGGCGCTGAAGCTGGTGCGGATGCCGCACAAGTTCCGGTGGCGCGACTGCTTCGAGGAGATGCAGGCGTGCGGGGCGATGGCGATGCCGATCGTGAGCGTGATCAGCTTCCTCACGGGCGTGACGCTGGCCTACACGGGCGCGCTGGTGCTGCGGCAGTATGGCGGCGACATCTACGTCGCGGACCTGATCGGCATGGCGGTGTGCCGTGAGATGGGCGCGGTGATGACGGCGGTGGTGCTGGCGGGGCGGACGGGCGCGGCGTTTGCGGCGGCGCTGGGCAACATGAAGGCGAACGAGGAGATCGATGCGTTGGAAACGCTCGGGATTTCCCCGGTGAATTTCCTCGTGATGCCGCGGCTGCTGGCGCTGGGCGCGATGACGCCGCTGCTGACGCTGTATGCCAATGCGCTCGGGATCCTCGGCGGCATGGCGGTGTCGCTGATGGTGTTGAACATTCCGCCGGCGGCCTACTGGGTGGAGATGGGGACGATCGTGACGATGAGCGACGTGGCGGTGGGCGTGATCAAGGCGGTGGCGTTCGGCCTGATCATCGGGTTGTCGGGGTGCCTGCGCGGCTTGCAGGCGGAGCGGAGCGCGGCGGGCGTGGGGCGGGCGGCGACGTCGGCGGTGGTGACGGCGATTCTGCTGCTGGTGATCGCGGACGCGGTGTTCGCGGTGCTGTTCAACGTGGTGGGGTGGTGATGAGCACGATGGATGAGACCAATGGGACGGATGGGGCCAAGCGGGCCGATGGGCCGGGGCCCGGCGCTGGCGCGAGAAACGCGATCGAGGTGGAGCACCTCGAGTGCGGCTACGACGGGCAGACGATTTTGAAGGACGTGACGTTCGCCGTGCGGACGGGGGAGATTTTTTTCGTGATCGGCGGGTCGGGATGCGGGAAGACGACGCTGCTGCGAAACATGATCGGCATCCACCCGCCGACGGCGGGGGCGGTGAAGTTTTTCGGGGATTCGTTCACGCAGGCGGACATGGCGCACCGGCGGGAGCTGCTGAAACGGTTTGGCGTGCTGTATCAGGGCGGCGCGTTGTGGACCTCGCTGACGCTGCGGCAGAACGTCGAGTTGCCGCTGGAGGAATACACGACGCTGTCGAAGCGCGAGCGCGAGGAGATCGCGACGCTGAAGCTCGCCCAGGTCGGGCTGACGGGCTCGGAGGATTATTATCCGGCGGAGGTGAGCGGCGGGATGAAGAAACGCGCGGGGCTGGCGCGGGCGCTGGCGCTCGATCCGGCGATCCTGTTTCTCGATGAGCCGTCGGCGGGGCTGGACCCGATCACGTCACGGCGGCTGGATGAGCTGGTGCTGCAGATCCGGGAGATGTTCGGGACGACGATGGTGGTGGTGTCGCACGAGCTGGCGTCGATTTTCAGCATCGCGGACCGGGTGATCCTGCTCGATCGCGGCGAACAGGGCATCATCGCGGAGGGGAAGGCGGCGGAACTGGCGCGGACGAGCCGGGATCCGCGGGTGACGGAGTTCCTGCACCGGGGCGGCGCGCGGGAGGAGGCGAAGTGAAAACGGCCGCGGTTGAAGGATTGCCAGTGGCGGGCCGCGCCGCTGACATGGCGGGAACCCTTGGATTCCCCGCTCCGCCCCGCATGACAAAAATGGAACAGATCGCGACGCGAACCGACAGAATCGCGATGAATCGGACCGGAAAGGTGAACTCGTGAAGACCAAAGTCCGGCCGGCGGTCGTCGGCGCGTTCGTGATCGGCGCGATCGTGTTTGCGATCATCGCGCTGCTGGCGTTCGGCCGGGTGAGCTTTTTTTCGAAGCCGCAGCGGTTCGTGGTGTATTTCGACGAGTCGATCCACGGGCTGGACCTGGGTTCGCCGGTGAAGCTGCGCGGCGTGCGGATCGGGCGCGTGGTCGACCTGAGCGTGCGCTACGACGCGGCGACGAACCAGTCGCTGGTGGCGGTGGTGTGCGAATTGAACCGCAACGTGATCATGGACGCGAACGGGAAGCGGCTCGACGTGTCGAACCGCGCGGAGCTCCAGAAGCTGGTGGACCACGGGCTGCGTGCGCGGCTGGACCTGCTCGGGCTCGCGACGGGCCTGCTGTTCGTGCAGCTCAATTTCATGCCGCCGCACGAATATCCGGCGCCGGCGCTGGCGTTCGAGCCGAAGTATGTCGTGGTGCCGTATATTCCGTCCACGATCGAGGAGTTCCAGGAGAACCTGACCGAAATCCTCAACGACGTGAAGAAGTTCGATTTCGAGGGCGTGTCGAAGCAGCTCAAGGGTTTGCTCGCCGACACGCGCCAGCAGGTCGACGGGCTCGACCTGAAGGGCGCGGTCTCGCAGTGGCAGCGCACGGGCGCGAAGATCGAGAAACTCGCCGACTCGCCGCAGATCGAGCAGACCTTCACCAATCTCAATGCCGCGGTCGCGGACCTGCGGCGCGTGCTGGCGCACATCGACACGCAGGTCGCCCCGACGGGCAAGGAACTCGCCGCGACGCTCGCGGAGGCGAAGCAGGCGCTGGAGGCGTTCAACGCGACGGCGACGGCGGCGCACCGGTTCATCGCGGCGCAGGGCGGGCTCGGCGACGAGGCGGCGCGGACGCTGGAGCAGTTGCGCTCGGCGGCGGAGGCGGTGCAGCGGCTGGCGGATTTCCTGGAGCGGAATCCGCAGGCGTTGATCTCGGGCAAGAAACGGTGAACCCGAAAACGAAGCTCCTATGAAAACCACGGGCGGTCCGGAAAATTTCTTTTGTCGTTCCGAGCAAAGCGAAGAATCCCGGCCCGCGTGGGCCGGCGGGCGCCCGCGTGGATTTTTCGCCTCGCTCAGGCTGACACGAAAGGGGGCGGGCATCGTGAGCGGAGCCGCGGCGATCGGACTGGTGCTCGCGGCTTGCTCGCTGCCGGAAGCGCAACCGGACACGACGCGATTCTTCCTGCTGACGGCGACGGGGACGCAGACAGGCGGCGCGGCGGCGCCCGCGCCGCGGATTTCACTGCGGCCGGTGGCGGTGCCCGAGTATCTCCGCTCGCGGCTGATCGAGGTGCGCGTGAGCGCGAATGAAGTGCGCTTCATGGACCCGGCGCGCTGGGCGGAGCCGCTCGACGCGGGACTGACGCGCGTGATTGGCGAGGATCTGGTGCGCGCGGGCTCCGCGGAGCTCGCGGCGCGCGGCGAGGCGCACGACTACGACGTGGTGGTCAAACTCCGGCAATGCGAGGGCCTGCGCACGAGCGGGGTGGCGCGACTCGCGGCCGGGGTGGAGATCCTCACGACGGACCTCGATCCGAAACTGGTGGCGCACGCGGATTTTTCGACGGAGGTTGCCGGCTGGGACGGAAAGGATTTCGACGGGCTCGCGAAAAAATTGAGCGAGGCGGCGGGGCAGCTCAGCGGGAAGATCGCGGGGATGCTGGCGGAACTGAAGAAGTAGCGGCGGGCCTCCGTGCCTGCCGTTGTGGATGTCCGGACATCAGCAGGCAGGGACGCCTGCCGCCACAAATGCTGGCGCCATGCTATTTCAGGGCGGCGGCGATGCGGGCGAGGGCGGACTCGACGTTGGCGCGCGAGTTGAAGGCGCTGATGCGCACGTGGCCTTCGCCGCAACGGCCGAAACCGGCGCCGGGCGTGCAGACGACCTGGGCCTGGTTCAGGAGCAGATCGAAGAATTCCCACGAGTCGCGGCCGACATTGATCCAGATGTAGGGAGCGTTGTCGCCGCCGATGCACTTGAAGCCGAGCTTCGTGATCGTCTCGCGGATGAGTGCGGCGTTGCCGAGGTAGAAATCGGTGAGGGCGCGCGTCTGCTGCTGGCCGGCGGCGGAGTAGATTGCGGCGGCAGCGCGCTGGATCGGATAGGCGACGCCGTTGAACTTCGTCGTGTGGCGGCGATTCCAGAGGGCGTGCACGGAGTGCTCGCGGCCGGCGCTGTCGAACGCCTTCAGCGTTTTCGGAACGATGGTGAACGCGCAGCGCGTGCCGGTGAAGCCGGCGACCTTCGAATAGCTGCGGAACTCGATCGCGACGTCGCGGGCGCCGTCGATTTCGTAGATGCTGTGGGGGATGGCCGGATCGCGGATGTAGGCTTCGTAGGCGGCGTCGAAGAGGATGATCGCGCGGTGCTGCTTCGCGTAGGCGACCCAGGCGGCGAGCTGGGCCTTGGTGGCGACGGCGCCGGTGGGGTTGTTGGGGAAGCAGAGGTAGATGAGATCGACGGACGCGGAGGGGATCGCGGGGATGTAGCCGTTGGCGGGCGTGCACTCGAGGTAGGTGATGCCCTCGTAGCGGCCGTCGACGTTGGCGCCGGTGCGGCCGGCCATGACGTTGGTGTCGACGTAAACGGGATAAACGGGATCGGGGATCGCGAGGCGGAGGTCGGTGGAGAAGATTTCCTGGAGGTTGCCGCAGTCGCACTTGGCGCCGTCGGAGACGAAGACCTCGTCGGGCTCGATCGCGCAGCCGCGCGGGGCGAACTCGTTCGCGACGACGGCTTCGCGGAGGAATGCGTAGCCCTGCTCGGGGCCGTAGCCCTTGAACGTGGCGCGATCGGCCATCTCGTTCGTAGCGGCGTGAAGCGCCTCGATGCAGACGGGCGGGAGCGGCTCGGTGACGTCGCCGATGCCGAGACGGATGACGGGCTGGTCGGGATGCGCGGCGACGAAGGCGTTCACACGGCGCGCGATGTCGGCGAAGAGGTAGGAGGCCTTGAGCTTGGTGTAGTTCTCGTTGATGCGGATCATGAAGTTGAAAGAAGAAACGGTTCGAGGAGAGTCCGAGAAAGAAGAAATGCGGAGCCTGTGCGGCCGGTTCAAGCCCGCGCTCGGCGGTCCGGTCTCAGCGGTGGATGGAGGTGGACCGGACAGTGACATGGCGGGTGTGCGGAGCGTGAGGAAATCCCTTAGAAGGTCATCGGATAATCTCTTAATTCGCGCGAAACCTTTGGGGCAGCGTGGGAAATTGCCCGACGAGTCTCCGACGGATTTCGAAAACAGATGTCATTTCGACCATGATCAAAATCCCCACACATCTCAATGGGTCGAGCGCGAGGGTCCGCCGGGCGAAGCACGGGCTGGCTGCGCTGGGGGCATTGGTCCTAGCCACGGGGCTTTTTGGAGCGGAGACCGTCTATCAGGTGCGCACGTTTGCTGGCGTGATGCCGGGCAGCGCGGATGGACCAGGAGCGATCGCGCGCTTCAACGCACCAACCGGAATCACGTTGGACACGAGCGGGACAATCTACGTCGCCGACACCCAAAATAACACCATCCGAAGGATCACCTCAGGCGGAATGGTCTCGACCATTTTCGGAACACCGCGCGATACCGGAACAGTGGTGAAGGGCCCCGGCGCGTTGGTGTTGGACGCGAAAGGTAACTTCTGCGTCGGACAGTGGCCGGGAGTCTGCAAGATTTCACCGGCGGGAGTTGCGCTCCTGCAGTTGCCGGCGAGCGGCGGCTTCGTTCCGGGGGTCGCGGTGGCAGCCGACGGCACGATCTATTACGCCGACCTGCTTGGGAACCGGATCGGGAAGATTTCGCCGGATGGTCAGCCCAGCACCTTTGCCGGCGCGCCGGACGGCACCGCGGGTAGTGCGGACGGCGCTGGAACGGCGGCCCGGTTCAAAACGCCGTGGGGCGTGGCCGTGGGACCGGACGGGACGGTTTACGTCGCCGATGGCGGCAACTATACGATCAGACGGATTTCCCCGGCCGGCGAAGTCACGACGCTGGCGGGCGCAGTGGGTGAACAGGAGCCCGTGAACGGGACCGGCTCCGCGGCGCATTTCGGCTTTCCGCAAGCGATCGCGATCGATGCCGACGGGAATCTCTTTGTCGGTGACAGTGGCGTGACGATCCGCGAGGTGACGCCGAGTGGAGCAGTGACGACGCTGGCGGGGGATGCGAACGAGCAGGGCAACGTGGATGGTGTCGGCCGGGCGGCGTATTTCTCCGGGATACAAGGGATCGCAGTAACTTCTGACGGCATCCTCTACGTCACCGACAACAGCACGATCAGGCGAGTCACTGCCGATGGAACAGTAACGACCATCGCGGGCGCTGCGGTCATTGGACCAACTGATGGTGCACTGGATGTGGCGCGCTTCAGCCAGCCAAGCGGAGTCACGATTGCATCGACTGGGGATATTTTTGTCACCGGAGCCAGTAATTCCCTGCGCCGGATCAACGGCGGAGAGGTGAGCACGCTGCCGGCTTCGGATGTAGTCGTCGGGAATTCGGGCGGGCCGTCGAGCGTGGCAATAGCGGCTGATGGGACGATCTACGCTGCAAACAGCTACGATCACACGATCAGCAAGCGTCCCGTGAATGGCAGTCCGATACTGGTGGCCGGAATGTCTGGCGTGAAGGGCAGCAATGACGGAGTCGGCGCCGCGGCCAGTTTCACCGGTCCCTTCGGACTCGCTCTCGATTCCGGCGGAAATTTGATCGTGGCCGACGCCCAGAGTCTTCGAAAGGTCGCGCCCGATGGAACCGCGACGACGCTGGCTGGTGGGGGGAGCACCGATGGGCAGCCGGCGGTCGATGGCCAGGGGACGGATGCAACCTTTTACGGAGCTTACGATGTCGCCATCGATCCGAGCGGCAACATCTGGGTGGCAGACTCAAACTATGACGGAGCGGCAGTCCGCAAGGTCACGCCGGGTGGGTTGGTCAGCACGCTGGCGGGAGGGTTCAATTATTCAGGCGATGCGGCTGACGGGACGGGCGCGGCGGCGCAGTTCTCCGGCCTTCAGGGCATTGCGTTGGCACCGAGTGGCAACCTCTAGGTGGCCGAAAGCACCGATAGCACGATTCGTCGGGTGACGACGGCGGGAGTCGTGACCACGATAGCGGGCAGGCACCGGACGTATGGGGCGGCCGATGGACGAGGCGACGAAGCGCTTTTCAACCGGCCGCAGGATCTTTATGTGGACACGGACGGCACGATCTACGTCGCCGATGAGTGGAACTACGCCATCCGGGCGATCACCGCCGGCACGGCTCCCGAATTCGATGCGCAGCCGCAGAACGCGACCTTGAGCGCCGGCGGCAACGCGACCCTGACCACGCGGGCGGATGTTTCGGACACGAGCTATCGTTGGGAAGTCGACGGGAACGCGATCGGAAACGAGAACGGGCCGGCCTTGACGCTGACGAACGTGCAGCCGGTGAAAGCTGGACTCTACGTCGCATTCGCCGCGAATGGGCTGATCGAGACTCCAAGCAACGCGGCGGTTGTCGGGGTGGCCTCGTCGAGCAAGGTGATCGGCACGGGCATGGAGTTGCAGCCGACGGATATTCACCATCCTAACGGAAACATCTTCGACCAGGTGCTGTTGACGGGCGTGGCGGAGACGATCACGGCGGATCCGGGCCAGATCACGCGCACGTCGTTCATCGATCTCGACGACAACATCGTGCAGGTGGAGTTCGCGGGCGCGGGCTCGCTGTCGCTGGTGCTCAGCGCGAGTTCGGGACCGGCGCAGCCGACGAGCTACAATCAGCCGGGCGTGAATTACATGAAAGGCCACGCGGGGATCGTGATCGTGGGAGCGGACGAGACGACGAACGTGTCGGTGTTCACGGTGGGCCGGGCAACGGCGTTCGACGCGACGGGGCATTACGACATCACGAAGCCGATCAGCGCGACGAACGATCCGGCGAACAACGGCAGCCCGCTGTTCCAGAATGGCAAGGAGCCGTCGGCGTTCGCCGGGTTCGCGAAGATCGCGTTCATCGCGATCGCGAGCACGGACGGGAAGTTTGGCGGCTTGCGGGCGGCGAATGCGAAGTTCCAGGGCTGGGGCGGGCTGACGGGCGTGTATGCCCCGGGCGTCGCGTTTGCCGGGCCGGTTTATGTCGGCGACATCACCGCCTATGATGAGGCGACGCCGGTGATCATCACCGGGCCGGTGAGTGATGCGCGGGTGACCGGCGGCAGCTTGTTCCAGGACAATGCGCGGGCGGTGCAGGTCCAGGGGCTCACGCAGTTGAAATTCACCTCCGGCAGCGACTCGGCCGGAAATATTCATGCGGCGCAGGCGAACCAGGCGGTACTGGAGCGGGACGGAGTCGATGTGACCTCGCAGACCGTGGTGAATCCGTAGCGGGCGCGCGGCGCGGGCCGTTCGTCCGGCTTGCGGGGCCGTTCGTCGCGCCGCGGCGCCGGCGAATGGATTACCCCTTGCCGAAGCCTGCGTCGCTGGGCGATGCTGGGCTCATGCGCAACCAACTCCTCGCGGGCCTGCTGGCCGCGTTTTGTTTCACGCTCGTCGGCCGCGCCGACCTCGACCCGAAAAACATGGACCTGTCGGTGAAGCCGCAGGACGACTTCGATCTGTTTGCGAACGGCGGCTGGAAAAAGGCGAACCCCGTACCGCCGGCCTACAGCCGGTGGGGATCGTTCGACGAACTGGCCGAGCACAATCGCGAGGCCATCCACCACGTGCTGGAGCAGGCGATGGCGGCGAAACAGCCCACGCAGATCGAGCAGCAGGTGGGCGATTTCTTTGCGAGCGGGATGGACGAGGCGGCGATCGATGCGGCGGGGATCGCGCCGCTGCAGGCGGAGCTGGACCGGATCGCGGCGATCCAGGACGGAGCCGGCGTGGAAACGGAGATCGCGCGGCTGCACCGGTTCGGGATCAACGCCGGGTTCATCTTCGCGTCGGAGCAGGATCCGAAGAACAGCACGATGGTGATCGCGGGGAACGGCCAGGCGGGGCTCGGGCTGCCGGACCGCGACTATTACCTGAAGGACGACGAGAAATCGAAGACGCTGCGTGAACAATATGTCGCGCACATCGCGGCGCTGTTTGTCCTCGCCGGCGAAAGCGCGGACGACGCGAAGGCCGGCGCGGCGGCGGTGATGAAGCTCGAGACGGCGCTCGCGACCGGCTCGAAAACGCGCGTGGCGTTGCGCGATCCCGTGGCGAACTACCACAAGATGCCGGTCGCGGACCTGCAGAAGCTGACGCCGCATTTCGACTGGAAGAAATATTTTGTCGCGGTCGACCTGCCGGACCCGGGCGAGGTCGATGCGGGGCAGCCGGAATTTTTGCAGGCATTCGACGCGCAGCTCGCGGCGGAGCCGGTGGCGGCGTGGAAGAGTTACCTGCGCTGGCACCTGCTGCACGGCACGGCGGCGTTCCTGAGCCCGAAGTTCGTCGACGAGAATTTTGATTTCTACGGGAAGAAATTGAGCGGCACGCAGCAGCTCCGCGAGCGGTGGAAGCGCGTGGCGGACACGATCGACGCGTCGGTCGGCGAGGCGCTGGGGCAGTTGTATGTGAAGGAATATTTCCCGCCGGAATCGAAGGCGCGGATGCTGAAGCTCGTGAACAACCTGCGCGCGGCGCTGCACGACCGGCTGGAGACGATCGAGTGGATGGACGACGCGACGCGGGCGAAGGCGCTGGCGAAGCTCGACGCGTTCGGCGTGAAGATCGGTTATCCGGACAAGTGGATCGACTATAGCAAACTAAAGATCGACCGCGGCCCGTATGTGTCGAACGTGCTGCGGGCGCGGGAATTCAATTTTGCCCGCGACATGGCGAAGATCGGCAAGCCGAAGGACCGCACCGAGTGGCAGATGACGCCGCCGACGGTGAACGCGTATTACGACCCGACGATGAACGAAATCGTGTTTCCTGCGGGCATCCTGCAGCCGCCGTTCTTCGATCCGAAGGCGGACGACGCGACGAACTACGGCGGCATCGGCGCGGTGATCGGCCACGAGATGACGCACGGGTTCGACGACCAGGGCCGGCAGTTCGACGCGCAGGGCAACCTCACGGATTGGTGGACGCCGCAGAGCGCGGAGAAATTCAAGGCGCGCGCGGCGGCGATCGTGAACCAGTTCAACGGCTACGCACCGGTCGACGACCAGCACATCAACGGCGAGCTGACGCAGGGCGAGAACATCGCGGACCTCGGCGGGCTGAAGATCGCGTTCGCGGCGCTGCAGAAGGCGCTCGTCGGCCAGGAGCGGCGCGAGATCGACGGTTTCACGCCGGAACAGCGGTTCTTCCTGAGCTGGGCCAATGTCTGGCACGACAACATCCGCCCGCAGGAGGAACTGCGGCGGCTGAAGATCGACCCGCACTCGCCCGCGCACTTCCGAATCGACGGCCCGCTTTCGAACCTCCCGGAATTTTATGAGGCGTTCAACGTCCCCGTCGGCGCCCCGATGCGGCGTGCGCCGGAGGAGCGGGTGGTGATCTGGTGAGCGCGTCGGTCGGCTAGATGGAGCGAACGACCCAACCGGTTAATTTGCTCAGAGCCCGTCGTCTCCGAGTGAGCAGGAAACACCGCTGATTGGCGAGTGGCTGAATGTTTCGAAGGCTGGACGACCCCCGACGAGTGCCTGTTGGCGAAGGCGGCCGATGCACTGCGGCTACAACATCTCAAGCTGACCGGTCCAAGCTGCGAGAGCTTGTCGGCACCCGCCTGAAATGCCTGAGTGGCTTCGTGAGGCTGTCCTTCCTTACTCTGTTGTTCGTGCAGTTGGGGCCGCGGCTGATCGCCGCGAATCTCGTGGTCGCCAACGCGACCGACTCTGTGAATGGCGACACCTCCAGCCCCGCCGCGCTGGCCGCCGCACCCGGCTCCGATGGGATTTCACTGCGCGAGGCCGTCAACGCGTGCAACAACGCGCCCGGCCCGCACACGATCACATTTGCGCCCGCGCTGGCTGGTCAGACGATCAGCCTGACCGCGGACCTGCGGATCACGCAGGACGGCGTCGAAATCCTCGGCTTAGCCGGAGCCGATGGCCACCCGTCGATTGTGCTGGACGCGAGCAATCCGGCGGTGGACATCGCGCTCGATGTCACGGCGTCGGACTTTTCGCTGCAGCAAATTCGCTTGATCGGTATTCGACAGGTTTATGGCGTAAAGATTCATGAGCCTGCGAGCGGCCCGCCAGCGCTCGCCAACATTCTCGTGGAGCAAAATGAATTCGCGGCCGGAGGCGCGAACATCAACAACAACGCGATCGCCATCGGCCCGGACGATGACGCGGTGAACGTGAAGATTTCAAACATCACGATCACCGGAAATCTTTTCCAGCATTTCACCGGTGACGGTGATGGCGTGCTTGTGGCCGCGAATGGCAGCGGCGGCTGCGTGCTCGAGAATCTTCGGCTCGAGGACAATCGCTTCGAGGACTGCGCATTTCCGATCGAGCTGACATTCGGCGGCGACGGTGTGCACGCCGGCAACCTCATCCAAGGTACGCGGATTCTCGGCAACACATTCATCGGAAATTCGGCTGGCATCATCGTCGCCGGCGGCGCAGCCACGAACGGCGGCTCGGTCCGCGCGAACAAGATCATCGACACGCTCATCGACGACAATCTGCTGACCGACAGCACGGTCGCCATTTCCGTGAGCGGCGGGGGCTCGGGTTCGTCCGGCAATGAAATTCGCGGCACTCAGATCGTGAACAACACGATCACCAGCAGCGAACTGAGCCAGGGCATCGGCTTGAGTCAGGGCTCGAACGACCCGGGCCCGGCTGCGGCGGCCAATGTCATTGCCGACACGCTCATCGCGGGCAACGTCCTGACCGGCGGTAGCGTTGATCTGTTCGCCGGCGGCGCCAACACGGCGGGAAACGAAATTCTCAACACGCACATTGCGCGTAACACCGTGACCGGCTCCTCGGGGATCTCGCTCAACTCGGGCAGCGCGACGGCCAGCGGCAACACCATCAGCGGCACCACGGTCACGCAAAACACCCTGTTGGATAATACCTCGGGCATCACGCTCAGCGCCGGGGCCGACAGTGCGACGGCAAATCAGATCGTGGACACGCAGCTCACGAACAACGTGATCGCCGGCACCAATCGCTTCTCGGCCGTGAGCGTTCTCAGCCTGGCGCCGAGGGGTCGCGATAACCACGTGGAAAACGTGCTGATGGCCAACGACACCATCGTCGCGAGCGTGTCGAGTGATGTCCCGGCGGTTGGAGGCGGCACGAGCGGCCCCGGCAACGCGATCGCGGGCGTCCAGATCATCAACACGCTCTTTTGGCATAACGGCGGTGGTGACGCCGGCGGAATCGTGGCGCCTTCCGATGTGCGCAACTGCTTGATCGCCGACGCGGCATTCGCCGGGCAGAACGGTAACTTCTCCGCCGACCCGAAGTTCGTTGATGCGGCAAACGGTGACTACCATCTTTCCGCAGGCAGCCCGGCAATTGATGCGGGCACAAGCGATGGTGCGCCCGCAGCCGATCTCGAAGGGCGTGGGCGTTTCGACGACCCGGCGACGCCAAATACCGGAGCTGGCGCGGTGACCTATTTCGACATCGGTGCCTACGAGTTCAATCCCGCCCCGTATGTTGTCTCACGGCCCGAAGGGTTCGAAGTGGCGGCCACCGTGACGCTGCGCGTAGCGGTCGCCGGCGGCACGCCGCTGAGCGTGCAATGGCTGCGTGACGGCGATTCAGTCGCGGCGGCGACGAACACGACGCTGACGCTCAGTGATTTCAAGCCCGCCGACACGGGCGTCTATTCCGCCGCGATTACCAGCTCTGCGGGAGCCGCCACGAGCGCGCCCGCGATTATCGGACTTCTCGGTGCGAACAAGGTCGCCGGCAACGCGTCGGAAGTCGGCGCGAACATCGTCCACCCGAACGGGAACATCTTCGACCAGGTGCTGCTGACGGGGGCGGCGGAGACGATCACGGCGGATGCGGGGCAGGTCACACGGACGTCGTTCATCGATCTCGATGATGACATCGTGCAGGTGGAATTTAGCGGACACGGTTCGCTATCGCTGGTGCTGGACGATCCGAGCGGGCCGGCGACGCCGGTGAACTATAATCAGCCGACGGTGAGCTATATGAAAGGGCACGCGGGGATTGTGATCGTGGGGGCGGACGAGACGACAAATGTGTCGGTGTTTAGCGTGGGGCGGGCGACGGCGTTCGATCCGACAGGGCGCTACGACATCACCAAGGCGATCAGCGCGACGAACGATCCGGCGACGAATGGCAGTTCACTATTCGCGGGGCACGAGACAACGAAGTACGACGGGATCGCGGACATCGCGTTCATCGCGATCCTGAGCACGGATGGGAAGTTCGGCGGCGTGCGGACGGCGAATGCGAACTACTTCGCGCACCAGGGCCTGACGGGCGTGTATGCGCCGGGTGTCGAGTTCGAGGGGCCGGTGTACATCGGCAACATCGAGGCGTTCGACGACGCGATCCCAGTGATTCAACTTGGCGGCGTGAGCGACGCGCGGATCACGGGCGGCGACTTGTTTCAGGATAACGGCGCGGCGGTGCAGGTGAGCGGGCTGACGCAGGTGAAGTTCACGGCCGGCGGTGACTCGGGCGGCAAGGTTCTTCCGGCGAAGGCGAACCAGGCGGTGCTCGAGCAGGACGGCGTGGATGTGACGGCGCAGATCGTCGTGGGACCGTGATCGTGTAGTCCGCGCGTGAGACCGTGGCCGTGCGGCTGCCAGTGGCGTCGGGCGCGCACGAGGCGCGCTCCTATGCGGACGTTCGGCGCGGGGCGGCGCTGGCGCCGGGCTGCGGGGCGGCGGCTTCCTCGTTGCGGAACCAGAACCAGAGTTCGATCAGGGCGCCGAGGACGCACATCATCGAGCCGGGCACCCAAAGGATGAGGCCGCCGAGCGTCTGGTCTTCCAGCGCGGTGATGCCGGCGAAGGCGCGGCCGCAGAGTTCGTAGAGCGGATAGAGGTTCGCAGTCGCGAGTGTCACGAGGCCGCCGGCGGCCATGGCGGGCGGCATCACGGCACCCAGCAGCAGAATGCGCGTGCCGCGCTTGAAGCGGGCGGGCGGCGAGGACCGCGAATCGAGCGCCGACGTCCAGAACAGCAGCGCGGCGGCGACGGTGCTCCAGTTCATCGTGCGGTAAAGATGGACGTCGAGCATCGCGTAGAACTGGACGTCGGGAATCAGCCAGAGCCACATGGCCCCGACAAAGAGCATGCCGACGACCAGCGGTTGCGCCAGGCTGCGGAATGTCGCGCGCGTCACCTGGGCGGCGCGGGACGTGTCCCAACGTTTCCGCCACGAGGCGGGCAGCCCGGCCAGGAGCGTCGCGCCGGGCTCGGCCAATGCGATCAAGAACGGCCCGACATCATGGAGCACCATGTGCTGGAGCCGGTGGACGAAAAATTCCCGCTCGGCGTAGTAGTCGAGGCGCGTGTGCAGCGCGGCGTAAAGCAGGACGAGGCCGGCCCAAAAGGAGACGCGGCGCGGGAGCGGGGACCGTGTCCGCCGGCCGCCCCGCCAGTAAAGCGTGGCGAAGAGCAGCGTCGCCACGACCACCGTGGGCGACGGTTGCCAGGGGATGAGCCAGGTCAGCCAGTGCATGAAGAAATTTGTCGGGCGATGCGAACGCCGATCGAAGACGCCTGCAAGACAGGCGGCTGCGGGGCGGCCGGCGTTTCAGCCGCCGGCAGGTTTGACCGGCAGGCGGACGGAGAGATGAGCCCCATCCTTGAATTGCAACTCGAGCGTGACCGTGTCGCCGGGCTGGATCGCGCGGCGCGGCGAGAACAGCATGAAGTGAAAGCTGCCGGGCGCGAGCGACCGTTCGCCGTGGGCGGGCACGCGCAGGCTGCCGACCGTGCGCATGCGGGAGCTGCCGTCCGGCGTCGTGTAGGATTCGTGCAGTTCGATTCGCGCATAGGCGTCGCTCGATGCGCCGGTGAGAAACGCGTCGGCGTCGGATGGGTTGACGAGGGTGAGATAACCGGCGCCGGGCAGGTCGCCGGGCAGCCAGCGAATCCAGGGGTTCTTCACCTCGAGGGCGGCGGAATGATCCGCAGCGCGAAGCGACCCGGTTGCGGCGAGGAGAAATGCGACGGCGAGCAGTCGGGAAACGAGCGACAAGATGGAAGGGACGCGCCCGTGCGGATCACGGACGATGTGGCGGCGGATCTCGCCGGCGTGGGACGGCCGGAGGGCTGCCGGTGCGCTCATGACGAGGAATCGATCAACTGTCGCAGATCGTGCGCGATCGCTTTCGGCGGATCGGTGTCGGTGATCATGAGACGCGCGTGGCCGGCGCGATCGAAGATGTAGGCGGCCTTGCTGTGCATGACGTTGTAGTTGCCGTAGCGGTCCGGCTGGTCGGCCTGGTAGGCGACGCGGTAACGTTTCGCGATGGTTTCGATTTCCGCGGGCGATCCGGTGGCACCGACCGCCTCGGGGCTGAAGGCCTTCGCGTAAGCGGCGAGCGATTCCGGCGTGTCGCGCTTTGGATCGACGCTGACGAAGAGGAGGCGGACGTCCTTGGCCGCGTCGCCGAGCTGGTGCAGCACGCCGCCGAGGCGGGACATCGTCATCGGGCAGACATCCGGGCAGTTTCGATAACCGAAATAGAGCAGGACGATCTTGCCGCGAAAGTCGGCGGCGGTGAGGTGCGGGTTGCCGGCAACCGCGAGCGTGAACTCGAGGTCGGGCAGATGGTCGTCGATGTCGGTGAGCGCCCAGCTTTGGGCCGACTGGCGCTGGCACGCGGTGGCGGCGAGGAGGATGAGGGCGAGGCCGAGGAGTTTCAGAGACTTTCCCATGAAAGGGACATCAGTAGCCGCGCCGGGCCGCGATGCCAAGGCCGGCGAGTGAAAAAGTGTGGCGCATGGTGCGACGCGGCGGCGGAGCGGCGGGCCTCCTGTGTCGGCCGAGGTTCAGGCATCGGATTCCGGCCGGCGCGGACGCTTGTCGCTACGCCTTTTGAAAGAAGGGAAACGCAGCGCGGCAAGGGCGCCGCGCTTCCCGCGCCGAGGTCGAACCCGCCGAATCGCGTATTGAGTCGGCGGACGAGCGGGAAATAGTCGCGGGCAACACCGAACTCCATGGCTTCCCCCGATACCCCATCTGTCGAGCCGTCCGTTGTCCCAGGGGCCCGTTTGCGCGAGCTGACGGTCCGCGGGGTCATTCTCGGCGGCGTGATCACGCTGCTGTTTACCGCGGCCAATGTTTATCTCGGGCTGAAGGTCGGCCTGACCTTTGCGACGTCGATCCCCGCGGCCGTCATCTCGATGGCGCTCCTGCGACTGGTGGGGAAGTCGAACATTCTCGAGAACAACATCGTCCAGACAATCGCGTCGGCGGCGGGGACGTTGTCCGCGATCATCTTCGTGCTGCCGGGGTTGATCATGGTCGGGTGGTGGCAGGGATTTCCGTATTGGACGACGGCGGCGGTGTGTGTGCTCGGCGGGACGCTCGGCGTGATGTTCTCGGTGCCGCTGCGCCGCGCGCTGGTGACGGGTTCCGACCTGCCTTATCCCGAAGGGGTCGCGGCGGCCGAGGTGCTGAAGGTCGGCTTCGGCTCCGCGGCGGGCAAGGAGGAGAATGCGAAGGGGCTGCGCACGATCATCGTGGGGTCGTTGATCTCGGCGGGCTATGCGCTGCTGGCGGCGATGCGGCTCGCGGCGGCGGAGGTGGCGGTGAGTTTCCGTTTGTTCGGCGGCGCGTCGGCGGCGTCCACGAGTTTTTCGATGGCGCTGATCGGCGTCGGTCATCTCGTCGGGCTGTCGGTCGGCGTGGCCATGTTTGTCGGGTTGGTGATTTCGTGGGCGGGCCTGGTGCCGATCCTCACGGCGATGCATGGCGTGACGGGCAATCTCGATCAGCTCGTCAACACCACCTTTCGCGGCGAAGTGCGGTTCATCGGCGCGGGCGTGATCGGCATGGCGGCGATCTGGAGCCTGGTGCGGATTCTCGGTCCGATCGCGCGCGGGATTCGCGCGGCGATGGCAGCGTCGAAGGCCCGCCAGGCGGGCGCGGCGCTCGATCTCACCGAGCGCGACCTCCCGATCGGGATCGTTGGCGGAACGATCCTGGCGCTGCTGCTGCCGATCGCGGGGCTGTTGTGGTATTTCAGCTCCGGCACGGCGATCGCGGCGGGCATCGGGCCGGTGATCGCGGGCACGCTGGTCTATGTGCTCGTCATCGGCGTCGTCATCGCGTCGGTCTGCGGCTATATGGCGGGGTTGATCGGCGCGTCGAACAGCCCGGTGTCGGGCGTGGGCATCCTCGCCGTGATCGGCGCGTCGGTTTTGCTGGTGATGGTTTACGGGCACGACAACGATCCCGGGCGGGTCAAGGCGCTGGTCGCCTATGCGTTGTTCGCGACGGCGATCGTGTTTTCGATCGCGACGATTTCGAACGACAACCTGCAGGACTTGAAAACCGGGCAGCTCGTCGGGGCGACGCCGTGGCGGCAGCAGCTCGCGCTGGTCTACGGCGTGATCTTCGGCTCCCTGGTGATTCCGCCGGTGCTCGATTTGCTCAACAAGGCCTTCGGGTTCCTGGGTGCGCCCGGCGCGGGCGAGCATGCGCTGGCGGCGCCGCAGGCCGCGCTCATTTCCGCGCTGGCGAAAGGCGTGTTGGGCGGCGACATCGACTGGAACCTGATCGGCGTCGGGGCGCTGATCGGCGTGGGCACGATCATCCTCGACGAAGTGCTGCGCAAGGCGCGCAAGCTGCGGCTGCCGCCGCTGTGCGTGGGCATGGGCATTTACCTGCCGATGGCGCTGACGCTGCTCATTCCGATCGGTGCGGTGATCGGTTATTATTACGAGCGCTGGGCGGACCGCGGCGCGAATCCGGATTTCACGAAACGCATCGGTGTGCTCGCGGCGACGGGATTGATCGTGGGCGAAAGCCTGTTCGGCGTCGCGTTTGCGGGCGTCGTGGCGGCGTCGGGCAGCGATTCCGCGCTGGCGGTGGTGGGGGACCGCTTCGAGAAGCCGGGTATGGTGATCGGTGTCCTGCTGTTCACCGGCGCGATCGCCGCGCTCTACCGCTACGCGGTGCGGACTTGCCGGATGGAGTGAACAAGCCCCTCGCGAGGGCAAGCTCGCGCCATGGAGCGGCTTTGTAAAAGCTGTTTTCTCATCGCTTTCGGGGCCGAGCATGGCTAGGCCTCCGCACCTATGAAAACGACGAGCCCCCGCTTTGTTTTCTTAATTGCATTTGCGACGATCGCGTTTGCGACACGTGGACTCGGTCAGTCCACCCTCCTCGTCACGCGGACCGTTGAATTCGTTCAGAACGGTGCGACGTCGGGCGATGTGGTCGCGGCCTCGGCCACGCCGTATCATTTCACGGCGGCAGTGGAAGGCACCAACTCGATTACGCCGACGGTTTATTTGCCCGATGGAACCACGCACTACGATCTGAGTGCCAGTGGCAACAATATGATCTACACTTCGGCCAATTATTCCACTTTGGGCGCGCTGACCGCCGACTACCCGGACTCGGCACTGCCACCGGGCACGCCCTCCTACACGATCAGCAACCTCGGCGCGCATCCCAACGTGGCGATCGGGCTCAGTGACGCGAGCGCCAGTGCGGTCAACACGCCTTTCTTGACGCTCACCGGCGGCACATGGATCGGTTCGGTTTACTACTTCAACCCAGCCGACACCGTGACGGTCAGCTTTAATGCCATCAGTGGCGCCTCCTCGGATAATTTTCACTATGAGGCGGAGGTGAACGGACCGGACTTGGATGGAAACGATGTCAACGATTTCGTGTCAGCCACCGATACGCCGCCGCCGTTTACGTTGCAGAGCTTTGGCACCTTGGTCGCGGGCAATTCCTACTCGATCCAGGTGAATTTCGACGACATCCAATTCCTTAATCCGGATGCTTTCGGAGACAGCAGCAACGTCCTGGCGGCCGGGCTTTTTGAGAGGCGGCTCACGGTTAATCTCACGGCCATTCCCGAACCATTGACCTCTGCGGCCACCCTTGGCTCGGTGGCGCTGACTGGTGTGATACTCCGTCGCTGGCGGCGCAAAGCGAGCGTCGGCTGATCCGCCTCTTACGTTTCCGTGCACCGGCCGGGCGAAAGCCCGGCCTTTTTATTCTTCGCCGTCGTAGTAGTCGACTTCCTGCGGACGGAAGATTTTTCGCGGCTCGCGGATGCCCCATTTGTTCGACTCGGGATAATGCCAGTAATCGATGGGCGGATTGTCGGCGACGAGGAGGAAGAGCAGGTCGGCGTCGCCGGTGTTGGTGATGTCGTGCGGCTCGAACGGCGGATGAAGGACGGCTTCGTTCGCGTGAAGCACCCGCGTTTCGGCGCCGGCGCGGACGGTCGCGGTGCCGGCGAGAAGAATGAACATTTCCCACTGCGCGGCGTGAAAGTGAAACGGACAGCCGCGTTCACCGGGCGCGAGCCGGCTGTATTCGAGATCGAACGGATGCCCGCCGAGACCGGGCGGCGTGTTGCGCTTCGCGCCGAGCGCGATCGAGAGTTCCTTGCTGGTGCCGTGGAATTTCCCCTTCGGCGAGCGCCAGTCCTCCCAGGGCAGATCGTCGACGTTGATCTTGCGCGAGGCGAAAGGCGCGATCGGCAGAGCGGCGGAAGCGGGAGAAATCTTGTAGAACGAGGCGCCCGCCGGCGCGTCGTCCTCGCCGTCGAAGTAGTCGGCTTCGACCATGCGGAAGACCTTGCCCGGCGGGCGGAGCACCCATTTCTGCGAGTCGGGATAGTAGCAGCCGTCGAGCGGCGGATTGTCGGCGAAGATGAAGACCTCGAGATCGCCGGCGCCGGAATTCAGGAGCTGGTGAGGGTCGCCGGGCGGATGGATGAAGACGTCGCCGGGTCTCGCGACATGCGTTTCGTCGCCCGCGCGAATGGTGGCAGTGCCGGCGCGAATGAGGAACAGTTCCCACTGCGCGAGATGCGAGTGAAACGGGCAGATCGCGGCGCCGGGCGGGACGCGGCGGATTTGAAAATCGAACGGATGGCCGCCGCCCCACGAGCCGCTGTTGGCCTTGCCGCCGAGGGCGAGCGAGACGTTGCGCGTGAAGGAGTGGAATTTCCCCGTGGGCGAGCGGAGCTCGTTTTCGGGAAGGGTGGCGAAGTCGATGACGTGCATGGAAACACAGCCGGAAGTGACGGCTCAGGCGGACGAGGCGGCGCGCACGGGGTTCGAGAGCGTGCCGATTTTTTCGATTTCGACGGCGATCGTGTCGCCGGGTTTCAGCCAGACGGGCGGCTGGCGGGCGAAGCCGACGCCTTCGGGCGTGCCGGTGAGGATGAGCGTGCCGGCGGGCAGCGTCTTGTCGGCGGTGAGGAATTCGATCAGCACCGGCACGTCGAAGATCATGTCGGCGGTGGTCGAGTCCTGCATGACCTGGCCGTTGAGGATCGAGCGGATGCGGAGCGCGTTCGGGTGTGGAAGCTCGTCGGGCGTGACGAGCACAGGACCGACGGGACAGAACGTGTCGAAGCTCTTCGCGTGGTTCCACTGGCCGCCGCCGAAGTCGCGCTGCCAGTCGCGGGCGCTGACGTCGTTGGCACAGGTGTAGCCGAGGATGAAGTCGGTCGCGCGGGTGCGCGGGACGTTGCGCGCGGTGCGGCGGAGGACGATCGCGAGCTCGGCCTCGTAGTCGGCGCGCGTGGTCTGCTGGATCGCGGGGAGCAGGATCGGATCGCCGGGATGCTGGATCGCGCCGGGGAGTTTCATGAACCAGATCGGCCGCTCGGGCGGCGGGCGCTTGCCCTCGGCGGCGTGCTTCGCGTAGTTGAGCCCGATGCAGACGATGCACGGCGGGGCGGAGAGCGGCGCGAGCAATTTGCCTGGCGTGACGACGCGATCGGTGACGCGAAAATCGCCAAAAAGATCGCCGGCGATTTCGCGGGCGGAGCCGTCGGGTTGAAGCGAGGCGTAAGCGGGGCCGGCGGAAGTGAGGTGGCGGATGAGTTGCACGCGGGCAGCAGAACACAAACCGTGCACTGGGCAACGCGGGGATTCAACACGCCCCTTGCGGCGGAGATGGGCAAGAAACGCGTGGCGACGACGCGCGAATGCAGCTAGACTCCGGCATGGCGCGATCGGAATACCAGGATGATTTGCCGCATCTGCGACGCCGTGAGGCAATCGGCGCCGGATTGCGCCGCGTCGTGCGGGAATGCTGTGGACGCGCGATGCAGCGCGGTGCGGGTGCGCCGACGGACGAGGCGGTGCATGCGGCGAGGCGCGGGCTGAAGCGGGCCCGGGCGGCGCTCCGGCTGGAGGAAAAGCTTGGCGTGCCGGATGCGCATGCCGCGCGCAAGCGGCTGTCGGCGATCGCCCGCGAACTCTCGGCCCGTCGCGATGCGACCGTCGCGGCGCACGTGGCGCGGCGGCTTGGGTTGAAACTCGAGGGAGTGGCGGGCCGGGAGCGCGTCGCCGCGCCGAATTGCGTTTCGTCCAATGGGGATGCGGCTTGGTGGCGGGCGTGGCGGCAGAAGCTCGCGGCGGAGGACTCGCGGCTGCCGGGGGCCGAGGGCGAAGATTCCTCGCCCGCGGCGGTGCGCGGCGTGTTGCACCACTTCGCGAAGCGCGTGTGCCGGCGCGCGCGGAGGGCGGCGGAGAAGCGCGACATCGGGAGCATGCACGAGTGGCGGAAGGCGGTGATCGTGCTGCGGGAACAGTTGCACATCGTCCGGCCGCTGCTGGAAGCGGAGGAACTGTGCCTCGGCGGGAAGCTGCACAAGCTCGCGCGGCGCCTCGGGAAAGCGACGGATTATAACGTGCTCAAACGCCAGGTGGAATCGGGCGGCGACGGCCGCGCGGTCCGGCGACGCCTAAGGAGCGCCGCGATGGAGCGGCGCGGCCGGGCGATGCGAAAGGCGCGGGAGAAATGGCCGAAGGTGCGACGGGCGCTGCGGAAGCGATTTTGAAGCAGCAAAGGTGGGTTTCGTCCGCTCGCTCACGCTCGCGGCCACGCCGACGCGGACCTGTGCGAATCGGCTGGCGTGCGGAGGGTCGGACGATTTTATGAGGCGGCATGTCGGCGGCCCCCGTTCCCGCGCGCAAACTCGTGCTGCTCATCGGCACGGTGAAGGGTTTGTTTCTCTATCACAGCGACGAGGAGCGGAAGGCGTGGCGGCTGACAGGGCCGCACCTCGGCGGCTGGGAGGTGTTCAGCGTGTGTGGCGACAGCCGCGGCGGGCGGATTCTCGTCGGCACGGCGAATTTCATGACGGGGCCGACGATCCGGGTGTCGAAGGATTTCGGCGAGACGTGGGAACCGGTGAAAAAGGACCCGGCCTATGCGGAGGGCGCACCGGGCAAATTGAAACACATCTGGCAGATCGTGCCGGGACACGCGTCGCAGCCTGGGACGTGGTATGCGGGCGTGGACGATGCGGGAATCTTCGTGAGCCGCGACGATGCGCAGACATGGGATGAACTCGACGGTTTGACGAGGCACCCGACGCGGCCGCGATGGATTCCGGGATTCGGCGGAATGTGCCTGCACTCGATCGTGGTCGATGCAGAAAACTCGAAGCGGCTGTGGGTGGCGATCTCGGCGGTCGGCGTGTTTCGCACCGACGACGGCGGCGAGACGTGGAAGCTCTGCAACAACGGGCTGCACAACGTCGCGCCGGATTTCATCAAGGACGACGAGATGGGACGGTGCGTGCACAAGCTCGTGGGCGATCCGGTGCGCCCGGGCGTGCTGCACCTGCAGTTTCACGGCGGCGTGTTTTCGTCGCAGGACGCGGGCGAGTCGTGGAGGAAGATTTCGGCCGGGCTGCCGAACGATTTCGGTTTTCCGATGGCGGCGACGGCGCGCGACCTGTTCGTCGTGCCGCTGCTGGCGGACACGAACCGCGTCGTGCCGGACGGGGCGCTGAAGGTGTGGCGTTCGCGCGACCGCGGCAAGGTGTGGCGGGCGCTGACGAGCGGACTGCCGCAGAAGGAGCACTACGTTGGCGTGCTGCGCGACGCGATGGCGAGCGATCCGCTGACGCCGAGCGGGATTTATTTCGGGACGACGGCGGGCGAGTTGTTCTATTCGCGCGACGACGGCGAGAATTGGGAGAAGCTGCCGGCGCTGTTTCCGCGGATCACCAACCTGAAGGCATGGTTGGTGTGAGGGGAACGAAAAGCCAAGAGCCCAGAGCCAAGAGCCCAGAGCCGGAGTGAAGGTTGAGAGTTGAGAGGTGAAAGTTGGGAGACCAGAGCTGAGGGATTAACGGATTAACCGCTAATCCACGCTAATTGACGCTCATCCGAACCGAATGGCGGAGGGCCACGGATTGCACAGATGGGCACGGATACCTTGTGAGGTAAAGCAGCCCGAATAACCGAAAGCTTTGCGCTAACGTTTTCGGCGGGGACTATGGTAGGGCTCGCGCGGCGGGTCTTCGGCAGCGATGGGCAGCGCCGAGTCGAGGTTCAGCAACTCCCAGAGTTCCAGCCCGCAGGCCTTGGCGAGTTTCTGGAGGGTGGACAGCCGGATGTCGCGTTTTCGGCCGGCCTCGACGTGCTGATAATATTTGTAGCCGATTCCGGCTTTTTCGGCGAATGCCTCCTGGCTGAGTCCGCAGGCCTCCCGGAGTTTCTTCACCCGAGCCAACAACCGTTTCGCCAACTCGTCTGCCACGGCGAAAGATAGCCGGAGGCCGTCCAGCGAAACACCTGTGCAACGGTAGTGTTGGCTGGACACCCTTATAACGGTGGTGCGAACTTGCGGCGGTTATCGCGCGCTCCGTCACGCCGCCTAGTTCCAGCACGACGCGGTTTCGATGGAGCCAAACGCGCGCAAAACGTCGCAGCCCTTTTGGCCTTACACCCCGATTTTCCGTCTTCGCCTTATGCGCCGCTCGTGCCTGAGCAGCGGTGGTTTCCTGCTGCAGAGGAGCTGCGGACCTCCGCTTACGAGAAACTCCTCCCGCCGCTCGTCGCGAAGATTCGCACGGAGGTGTATGCCTGGCGCAGCAGCGGGTATGCCGGCGCCTCGGAGACGTCAGCCGCATTGCTTCGCCACTGGTTCGAGACCGAGCACCTGATCGAGAACGCCGATCAAACACTCTCGCCGTTCCGCTACTACTTCGCCCAGCGTGAGGCGGTCGAAACCGTCATCTGGCTGCACGAGGTTCGTCACGCCCGCGACAAATACGACCTGATCCGCTTCGACGCCTCCGGCGCCGTGTCCAGCGGCATGTTTCACGAGGACTGGCCGCGCTACGTCCTCAAACTCGCGACCGGCGCCGGCAAGACCAAGGTCCTCTCGCTCCTCATTGCGTGGAGTTTCTTCCACCGCCTCTACGAACCCGACTCCGCACTCGCGCGCAACTTCCTCCTCATCGCGCCCAACATCATCGTTCTCGATCGGCTCCGTGCCGACTTCGACGGGCTGAAAATCTTTTTCAACGACCCGGTCCTTCCGCCCAACGGGCACGAGGGCCGCAACTGGCGCGACGATTTTCAGCTTACGCTGCACATCCAGGACGACGTCCGCCTCGTTCGCGAAACCGGGAATCTTTTTCTTACCAACATCCATCGCGTCTTCCTCGGCGAGGTCCGCGACCCGTCGCTGGAGGACGACGATCTCCGCGACTATTTCCTCGCCGACGCCTTCGGGGAGAAGCCTGCCGGCAAGACGACCGACAGCAAAACCGACCTCGGCGAGATCGTGCGCGAGATCGAGGAACTCGCGGTCTTTAATGACGAGGCGCACCACATCCACGACGAGCGGATGGCGTGGTTCAAATCGATCCAGGACATCCATCACAAACTCCTCCAAAAGGACCGCCGCCTCGCGCTTCAGATCGACGTCACGGCCACGCCGCGTCACGACAACGGCGCGATTTTCGTTCAGACCGTCTCCGATTACCCGCTCGTCGAGGCGATTCACCAGAACGTCGTCAAACACCCCGTCCTTCCCGACGCCGCGAGCCGCGCCAAGTTGGCCGATCGCAAGAGCGCCATCTTCACCGAGAAATACGACGACTACCTCCGCCTCGGCGTCGAGGAGTGGCGCAAGAGCTACGCCGAGCATCAGGCCCTCGGCAAAAAGGCCGTGCTCTTCGTGATGGTGGACGACACGCGCAATTGCGACGAAGTCGGCGAATACCTTCAGAAAATCTGCCCCGAGTTGACGGACGCCGTCCTCGTCATCCATACGAAGAACAACGGCGAAATTTCCGAAGCCGCCTCGGGCAAGAACAAGGAGGAACTTGAAAGGCTCCGCAAGGAGGCCAACGGCATCGATACGCTCCAGTCGCCTCACAAGGCGATCGTCTCCGTCTTGATGCTCAAGGAGGGCTGGGACGTCCGCAACGTCACCGTCATTTGCGGCCTCCGCGCCTACGCGTCGAAGAGCGACATCCTCCCCGAACAGACGCTCGGTCGCGGCCTGCGCCGGATGTATTTCGGCAACGATGGCGCCCGCGAAACCGTGTCCGTCATGGGCACCCCGGCGTTTATGGATTTCGTCGAGACGATCCAGAGCGAGGGCGTCAGCTTCGAGCGGGTGCCGATGGGCAAGGGCACGGAGCGTCACGAATCGCTCATCGTCGAAATCGACTCGGAAAACGAAACCAAGGATCTCGACGCGCTCGACATTCCGCTGCCGCGTCTCACGCGCCGTTACCAGCGCGAGTTCAAGAACCTCGCGGACCTCGATCCCGCGGCCTTCGACAATCGCACGCTGCCGCTGAAGCCGTTCACCTCGGAGGAGACGCGCGAGATTGTTTTCAAGACGATGCTCGATGCCGAGGTGCATCACACCATCACGCTCGATGGCACCGGCGTTGCCGACTACCGCTCCGTCGTCGCGTTCTTCGCGCGGCAGTTGCTGAAGGACCTGCGCCTCGTCGGCGGTTACGAGGTGCTCTACCCGAAGGTCCGCGACTTCATGCGCGAGCGGTTGTTCGCACCATCGCCGGTGGACCTCGAGGACCCGGTTGTGCTGCGCAACCTCTCGGAGCCCGAGGCTGGCAAGATTCTCTACGACGCGTTCAAGGCCGCCATCAACGCGCTCACCATCGAGGAGACCGGCACCACGCGCATCGAAGACCGCATCCGCCTGCGCGACACCCGTCCCTTCCGCACCGACTACCGCCAGCACGTCATTCCGAAGAAAAGCCTCTTCAACAAGATCGTTGGCGACCACCTACGCGACACTTCATGACAACATCTTATTCTATACTCGCAAGGCATCGCCGATGCCATCGCCGCCGAGTTGAAGGAAGGCAAAAGCGAGGTCGTCTGCGAACAGGGCAAGCTCATCAAGATCAGCAAGGACAAGCAGGGCGTCGTCTCCCGCGACGTGCTCACGAAAAAGTGGACGGATTGGGTCGATTACTGGGCGGTCGATTTCGACTACGAGAGCCGGAAGGAAATCATCAAGGTGCCGCGCCGCATGGGCATCGAAGGCGAATTGCCGGATGTCGTGAAAGACGAAGGTGAATTCCTCGACTTCGAGGAACGCTGGACGGGCGCTTACATCTTCGAGAACGAGTGGCAGAGCTTCCGCACGCGGCAAGACCGCGACCTGGAATTGAAGACCGCGCTCCGCCCTTATCCGAAGCCTGGCCGCTACACGATCGCCGTGAAAGTCATCGACATCTTCGGCAACGATACGATGACGCTCGTGCCGGTGACCGTAGGATAAAGATTTGGCCGTGTTCGCGGCGTTCGCTGGGGAGGCAAGCGGCTTCAATAACGACGAATGTCGACGATGCGGACTTCTTTCGTTGCGTGATCGGGCCAGCAGGTCACGCGAAAGTGTGCGGTGTAGGTGACTTCGTTGGTGCGGCCGGTTTCGTCGATCACTTGTTCGGTGCCGCGTTGGCCAGGGTTTCGCGTCAGCGCATCGAACAATTCGAGCAATTCGCGGCGCCCGGAATCGCCGGCGGCGAGAATTGCCGCCACCGCCTGCTCCCGCACGGAGTAGGCATACCGCGACCTCATGGCCGCGGTGCGGCAGGATGGGCGGCCAGGATGCGGGCGAGCTCGGCTTCGGAAACCTTTCGGCCGGCGTCCATTTCTCGATGTCCCTCGGCCAGCTCGCGGGCAAACTCCGGCGCATGCGTCTGCTGCAGGCTTTCCAGGAATCGCGCGACCCTGGCCAGCTCCGGTGGCGTGAGCTTGGTCAACTGCGACTGGATTTCCTGCACGCTCATGGGGCGGAAATTAACCTGGCACGTCGTTCAGTCAACCTGTCAACCATTGCTCGTCGCGCGTTCGGTCGGCTTGCGCCTCAGCTGTGGGCAGGATCAGTGCGGGAGCGCGGCGTAGAAATCGTTCACGGCGGGCTGGGCGAAGGTGAAGGTGGCGTTGGCGTCGCCGTGCGTCTTCTGCGCGAGAGTTGTAAGCAGCACGCGGGCGCGGATCACACGGCGCGTGGAGAGATCGAAGGGTTTGACGCTGGTGAAATCCTTCGCGTTGAGCAGCGTGAGCTCCGGGCCGGTGAAGGTGTTGGTCCACGCGTTCACGGCCTTCTCGACGGCGTCCTGCTTGGCGGCGGGATCGCGCGGGGTGGCGAGGCCGAGTTTCAGGCCGATCCAGGCGCGCATCTCGAGGAAGTAATCGCGGAGGTCGGGGAGCGCGACGATCTCCTTGCTGGCGGCGCGCGTCTCGAGCGAGGCGATGTGCTGGAGCGCGGCGTCCTTCTGGTTGCCGAAGAATTCGAATTCGCCGGCGAGCGAATAGGTCGCCCACCAGCGGAGGTCGTCGTAGGCGGCGGCGAGGGCCTTGTCGCGCGCGCTGTGAAGTTCGCCGGCGTTGATCTGTTTCTGGGTGGCGTCGGCGAGGTCGAAATTGCGCTGGGTGAGATAGAGCAACGTCTCGCGCAGCCGGAGCGCGTTGGCCATCGCCGGGTCGTCGGGATGGGCGGCGAGGAAGGCGTTGGTGCGGGCGGCGGCATCCTGGTTCGCGGTGCTGGAGCCATCCTGCGCGGAGAGCGTCGTCGCCAGGCCGGGATCGGCCGCGAGCAGCATCTGATAGTTGGAGTCGCGGACGATCGAGCGGACCTGGTCATCGGTGACGCAGCCGGCGAGGAAAACGGCGGCGAGGGTGAGCAGGGCGAAGAGGCGAAGCGAAGAACGACGGCGGCTGGATTTCATTGGAAAAACGGAAAGATGATTTTGAACCGCGAATGGACGCGAATGGACGCAAATGAAAAACGGGACGGGGAATGAGGTGGTCGTTCGGGGAACGGGAGCGGCGAAGGAATTCAGATGGATCGTGCCGGCGTGCTCCGCGCGCCTCGCGATGGCAAACGAAAGGGCATGCAGCGATTAAGTGGCGCCGAGTTTGGCGGCGATGGCGTTGAAGGCGGCGGTGAATTGCGGCGAGGTCGGGTCGAGAGCGGCGGGGTTGCCCTGCAATGCCTGGGCGACGAGGCCGCCGAGGATCGGGGCGACGCCGTCGAGATCGGTGCTCGTGCCGAGTTGAGTCGCGGCGGTGGCGAGGCCGCCGGAGAGGACGGTCGTGAGCAATTGTCCGAGCTGGGCGGCGGGTTTCGGGGCGGTGGACGAAGCGCCGTTGCGGGCGACGGCGAGCAGGGTCTGGTTGGCGGTCTCGACGAGGAGGCGGGCGATCCAGTCGGTTTTCGTTGAAAACGCCTGGTTGACGGCGGAGAGGACGGCGGAAGCGATGCCGGTCTGGGCGCCGGCGTAAATTTGCGGGTTGCGCGCGATGGCGGCGATCGCGGCGGAGGCGAGGCCGGCGGCCTGGTCGGCGGTGAACTTGCCCGCGCCGACATCGGCGGCGAGCTGCGTGGCGACGGCGGTGACGACGGGACCGAACTGCTTTGCGGCGAGCGTGGGGTCGTTGGCGATCGCGGTGAGCGCGGAGCGGACGGCGGTCTCGCCAATCGTGCGCGCATCGAGCCGCGGGAGCTGGCTGACGGCGGTGAAGACGGAGCCGACGAGGGTGACCGGCAGGCCGTTGCCGGAGACGATGAGGTTGGGATATTTTCCAACCACGCCGATCGCATCGCGCAGAATCGCATCGGCGGCATCGGCGGTGAAAAGGTTCTTGGCGGTGAGTTGCTGCGCGGACTGGGCGACGGAATTGATGAAGGCGGCGAGCCAGGGCTTGGTGGTGAGCCCGTTGACCTCGGCGGGATTCTGGGCGACGGCGGTGATCGCGGTGTCGGCGAGGCGGTAGAGCGAGTCGCTGCTGAGGATCGTGACGAGGCCGGGGTTCGGCGTGTTGGCGAGCTGCTGGACGAGGGCGGTGAGGACGCTGTTGAGGAGCGGCTGGCCGGGGGCGAGGAGCGCGTCGCCGTGCTTGTCGAGCGAGGTGAGGCCGGCGCGGAGGAGGTCGCCCCAGTGGTCCGAGAAGAACTGGCCGAGGTCGGGGTTGGCCGAGTTCTGGATGATGGGCGCGGCGGCCTGAAGGACATCGGCGGCGACTTGCTTGAAGGAGCTGGCGCCGGAGGCGTCGAGTTTGTTGGCGGCGGTGAGGAGGCCTTGGGAGAGGAGCAGCGGGAAACCTTCGCCCTGGACGAGGCCGAGGAGGTAGTTGTCCTGATTCGCCGCGGGGACGGCGGCGCGGGCGTTGGCGAGGGTGTCGAGGACGGCGTCGAGCCACGGATTTTTCGGCGGGAGCTGCGTGCCGACGTCGAGGGCGGCGTTGAGCGTGGCCTTGAGCGCGGTCTGGAGTGCGAGGTTCCAGCTCGTGAAACCGGCCCAATCGGGCTGCGCGAAACGTTGCAGCACGGACTGCACGACGCCCTGGAGTTTCGGGTCGCGGACGAAGAGGGCGGTGTTGTCCGCTCCGAATTCGAGGAGCGTGTCGGCAACGGCCAGCGCCATCCGCGCGGTGTAGCTGATGCCGAGATCGGTCGGGCCGGCGGCGATGGCGAAGGCGGCGATGCGGACGCCGGGGTTTGTCCAGTCGAGTCCGGGGAAATTCTGCTGGAGCTGCTGAAGCGCGGCTGCGTCCGGCGACATGACGAGGCTGCTGACCTGGTCGGGAAAATATTTCGCGAACAGCGTGTCGAGCTGGCCGGTGGGGTTGGCGACGAGCTGCTGGAGTAACGCGCGGTCGGTGCCGAACGGATCGGGCGATTGGCTGGCGGTGGCGGCGAGCGCCTGCGTGATGAGGGCGAGCTCGGTGTCGGCGTCGCCGATCCGGACGGACGGCATCGAGAGGACGAGCTGCGACTGCACGGCGGTGCACTGCGCCATGAGGCTGTCGAGGCGGTTGCCGAGCTTGATGAGTTGCTGGACCGCGGAGAGGACGAGCGAGGCTGAGCCGGGGAGGATCATGGAAGCGGAGGGGAGTTGAGCGGAGTCGCGCGCTATCGGTGGAAGGGGCGGCTGCAAACGCGGGCGACCGCGCCAGCATCGGAGGCGGGCGGAGGTTGGCAATGCTATTGCAAACAACAAACGGTCGGCGGGGTGGCTGGGGCGTTGGGCGATGGGGCGGTTGCCTTTCGCGCCGGCTCGCGCTGACTCGGCGTGGCATGCCCCTGCACCGAAAGCGAATCTTCCACCCGCCCCCGCCGGCGCCCACGACGATCTACGTGCGGCCGGGCTACAATCGCGTGCTGGCGGAGGAATTCGAGGCGCTGAAGGTGAAGCGCGCGGCGCTGGTGCTGGACAAGATCGAGGCGCACAGCCAGGGCGACCTGCGGGAGAATTTCGGCTTCAAGGCGGCGAAGGAGGCGATCCGCGCGGTGGACCGGAAGATGATGGCGCTGGACCGGTTCGTGGCGCGCAACACGTTCATCGAGGTCGATCCGGCGACGTGGCTCGCCAAGCCGACCGAGACGCTGCAACTCGGGCACGTGGCGACGATCGAGAAGCAGGACGTGGACACGAACCGGAAGCACCGGTTCACGTTTCTCGTGACGACGCACGGCGAGACCGCGATGGACGAGGAGTCGGGGATCGAATGCCTGCCGCACAATTCGCCGCTGGCGCAGGCGGTGCTGGGGCTGGCGGCGGGCGCGCAGACGCAGGTCAGGTTGCCGGCGGGCGAGGCGGTGCTGACGGTGGTGGCGATCCGGAATCCGACGCAGGCGGAGCTGGATCGGTTGCTGATGCCGATCAAGGCGCCGGAGATGGAGGGGGAGGAGTGAGAAAGCAGGACTGGACCACTCGCTCACGCTCGCAGCTACGAACAGGCAAGACGGCTACCGGACCTGGTAGCTGCGAGCGTGAGCGAGCGGGTCAGCGGCCTTCGATGAGGCGATTGTAGATTCGCCAGAACAGTTCCCAGTATTCGGCTTTGTGCGGGTTAAGATCCGGGTAACCGGGAACGCAGCATCCGGAATAGGGCCATGCGCTCCGTTCCGCGATCAGGCCGGCGCGAACGGGATTGTCGAGAATGTAGCCTGCCACGGTTAGAAAGGCGCCGTGCTCGCGTTCACGCCCGGTTAATACGTGATCGAACGGCTGGCGTTGCCAGTCGGCCGGCGCGAGATGACAGCGGAGATGCTTGCGCAGAAACTCGACGGCGACGCCTTGATCCGATTTTTCGTCGGCGAGTCCGAGCCAGAGCAGGTGGACGTGGTCTGGCATAAGGACGTAGGTGGGCGAGATCAGTCGATAGCGGGTGCTGGCGTGGAGAAGCAGCAGTTTCCAGTTGGAATGAAAAGTGGAACTCAGCCAACCGGTGGCGCGGGCTTCGATTGTGAGTGTCCAATGGACGAAGGCGTGACCACGGTAGAATTCGGGCGCGAGACGGGTGAGGTGGCGCTTTTCCACTCGCTCACGCTCGCGGCTACGAGGCGGAATGGACGGTGAACTCATGTGGCGCGACCGTGGCGAGCGAAGGTCGGCTGCTACACCGGCGTTTCCGCAAACGCTTCCATGCCGACGCAGGAGCAGACGAGGTTGCGGTCGCCGTAGACGTTGTCGACGCGGCCGACGGCGGGCCAGAATTTGCTCTCGCGCGTGGCCGGTGACGGGAACGCGGCGAGGTCGCGCGAGTAAGGATGATTCCACTCGTCGGCGCAGACGGCGCGGGCGGTGTGCGGCGCGTGCTTGAGCGGGTTGTTGGCCTTGTCGGATTCGCCGTTGGCGACGGCCTGCATCTCGCCGTGAATCGCGATGAGCGCATCGCAGAAGCGGTCGAGCTCGGATCTCGTTTCGCTCTCGGTCGGCTCGATCATGAACGTGCCGGGGACCGGGAACGACATCGTCGGCGCGTGATAGCCGTAGTCCATGAGCCGTTTGGCGGCGTCCTCGACCTCGAGGCCGAATTTCTTCCAGGCCCGGAGATCGACGATGCATTCGTGCGCGATCAGGCCGGCGTGGCCGCGGTAGAGGACGGGGAAGAATTTCTCGAGGCGCTTCGCGATATAGTTCGCATTGAGGATCGCGTGCTTCGTGGCGGCGGTGAGGCCGTCGGGGCCCATCATGCGGATGAACATCCAGGAGATGACGAGGATGCTGGCGCTGCCGTGCGGGGCGGCGGAGACGGCGCCGCCCGCCGGGCGAGAGGCGAGAGGCGAGGGACGAGAGGTCGGAGGCTGAGAGCCAAGAAGTTGAGAGTTGAGAGTTGAGGGTTGAGAGCTGTTTGGCTGAGAGCTGAGCGCTGAGAGCTGAGAGTTGAAGACGTGGCCGGGGAGGAAGGGCGCGAGGTGCTTCGCGACGCCGATGGGGCCCATGCCGGGGCCGCCGCCGCCGTGGGGGATGCAGAAGGTCTTGTGAAGATTGAGGTGGCAGACGTCGGCGCCGATGTGGCCGGGCGAGGTGAGGCCGACCTGGGCGTTCATGTTGGCGCCGTCCATGTAAACCTGGCCGCCGTGCTCGTGGACGATCGCGCAGATGTCGCGGATCGCGGACTCGAACACGCCGTGGGTCGACGGGTAGGTGACCATCAGCGCGGCGAGGTCGTTTGCGTGCGCCTGTGCCTTGGCGTGGAGGTCGGGGACGTCGATGTTGCCGTTGGTGTCGCACGCGACGGCGACGACCTTGAAGCCGCACATGGCGGCGCTGGCGGGATTCGTGCCGTGGGCGCTCGTCGGGATGAGGCAGATGTTGCGGTGGCCTTCGTGGCGTGACTCGTGAAAACCGCGGATGGCGAGGAGGCCGGCGTATTCGCCCTGCGAGCCGGCGTTGGGCTGGAGCGAAACGGCGGCGAAGCCGGTGATTTCGGCGAGCCAGGTTTCGAGGTCGCGGAAGAGCTTTTGGTAGCCGCGCGTTTGTTCAGCTGGCGCGAACGGATGGAGTTTCGAGAACTCGGGCCAGGAGACGGGGAACATCTCGCTCGCGGCGTTGAGCTTCATCGTGCACGAGCCAAGCGAGATCATCGAGTGGCAGAGCGAGAGATCGCGGGCTTCGAGCCGCTTGATGTAGCGGAGGAGTTCGTGCTCGGTGTGGTAGTGCTGAAAGACCGCTGCCGTCAGGAACTCGCTCGTGCGAGCGAATGGGGCGGGGATGGCGGCGGGTTGAGAGTTGAGGGCTGAGAGCTGAGAGTTGGAAGAAGGCTGAGAGCTGAGAGCTGAGAGCTGAGAGCCCAAGTCCGCGGACTCGTTGAAGAAGGAGAGGAGCGTGCGGACTTCGTCGATGGTCGTCGTTTCGTCGAGGGAGAGAGCGACGGTGGTCTCGTCGACGGCGCGGAGGTTGAATTTCTTCGCCTCGGCGGCGGCGTGGACGCGGGCGGCGGAGACGTTGCCGATCGTGAGTGTGTCGAACGTCGGCTCGGCGTTGACGGTGGCGCCGGCGGCGCGGAGCGCGGCGGCGAGGAGATCGGTGAGCGCTTTGACGCGGCGGGCGATTTTTTTCAGGCCGTCAGGACCGTGATAAACGGCATACATCGAGGCCATCACGGCGAGGAGGACCTGGGCGGTGCAGATGTTCGAGGTGGCCTTGTCGCGGCGGATGTGTTGCTCGCGCGTGCCGAGCGCGAGGCGGAGCGCGGGATGGCCATGGGTGTCCTTCGAGACGCCGACGAGCCGGCCGGGCATCTGGCGCTTGAACGCGTCCTTCGTTGCGAGAAATCCGGCGTGCGGTCCGCCGAAACCGAGCGGCACGCCGAAGCGTTGCGCGGAACCGACGGCGACATCGGCGCCGAACTCGCCGGGGGCCCGGAGAAGCGTGAGCGCGAGGAGATCGGTGGCGACGATCGTGTAGGCGCCGGCGGCGTGCGCGGCGGCGAAGAATTTTTCGAAATCGTGGATCGAGCCGGTGGTGTCGGGATATTGGACGAGCACGCCGAAGCACGTCGCGTCGGGCGCGAACGTGCGGTGGTCGCCGACGAGGACCTCGAGTCCGAGCGGCTTGGCGCGCGTCTTCACGATGTCGATCGTCTGCGGGTGGCATTTGTCCGAGACGAAAAACGTGCGGTGCTGCGCGGCGTCGCCTTCGC
>DASZPP010000077.1:0-3667 GCA_035549975.1 Opitutus sp. | reverse complement strand
GGGAAAGAAATGACCACCGGCGCACCGAATCCACTCGTCCGACGAATCCGATTCGTCACGACAGCCACACTCCTCGTGAGTTCTTGGTGCGCCCTAATTGATCTCTTCGCGTGGACTATCGGCCGGGAGCACTTATCAGTGCCAATCTACGTCGTGTTGATGTTCTCCGGTCCCGCTCTGTTACTTGCGCTGTGTCGGCGCGGGATTCTTGAAATCTTCTGAGCGGCACTCGTGCTATACCGAGCGCATTGACCGCAACCGGAGCGCGGTTGGTCATAGGTCCACCCGGAGGAAGGTCAGCAGGGCAAAAGACAGCGTCGCGCCGCGAACCAAAGATTCGTTTCCACGGCATGCGGACAGCCAAAATCCCCACGCCCGTCGAGGCGCCAATGTGCGCTCAAAAAGTTTGCTCGTGGAAAACTTAGTCCTAAACTTAGGCCAAGGTTGCAGAAAACTGCCCGAAGTTGCCTGACGTTGTTCTTTTCGACCCGCTCGCACCCGACTCGCGTAACTCCCTCAACAAGAAACCCCCGGAAGGGTTTCCGGGGGTTTCAAATTGGGTGCAGGGGTTGGATTTGAACCAACGACCTTCAGGTTATGAGCCTGACGAGCTACCAGGCTGCTCCACCCTGCAACAATTGGGAGGGGCAACGTGCTGGCCGCTATTTTTTCTGTCAACCCCGTTTTCCCGAAAAACCCACTTCGCGCTTGCCAGCCTCTGCGCCGGCCTGTGTTTTGGACCGCTCTGCTAGTTAACAACCATCAACCGTAACCTCCCTCACGATCGCAAGGCGGCCCATCGGCCGGCCTGTGTTCAAGAGAACATAGATCACATGAACGTCACTCCCAAGGACCTGCTCGATGCCGGCGTGCATTTCGGGCATCAGACCAAACGCTGGAATCCCCGCTCGAAGCCCTTCGTCTTCGCGCACCGCCAGGGCATCAGCATCATCGACCTCGGCAAGACCCACACCGCCCTCGAGAAGGCCTGCGCCTTTGTCGAAAACACGATCGCCGACGGCGGCAATCTTCTCTTCGTCGGCACCAAGCGCCAGGCGAAGGAAATCGTCCGCGAAGCCGCCACCTCGACCAACATGCCCTATTGCGTCGACCGCTGGCTCGGCGGCACCCTCACGAATTACGAGACGATCAAGCGCTCCATCGCGAAGTTCAAAAAATACCAGCAGATGGAAACCAGCGGCGAACTCGCCAAGCTCGCCTCGAAGGAGGAAGCCGCGATCAAGCGCGAGATGGCCCGCATGCAGAAAAACTTCAGCGGCATCGTCGACATGGGCGGGCTGCCGAACGCCATGTTCGTCGTCGACGTGAACCACGAGAAAATCGCCGTCGCCGAGGCCGCCCGTTCCGGCATCGCCTGCATCGGCATCGTCGACACCAACTCCGACCCGACCACCCTCTCCCACCCGATCCCGGGCAACGACGACGCGGTGAAATCCATCCGCATCATCGTCGAGGCGATCATCGCCGCCGTGCAAAGCGGCCTGTCCCAGCGCGACGCCCGCCGCGCCGCCCGCGGTGCCGCCGACCTGAAGGCCGCCGCCGCCGCGTCCGCCGGCATCACGCCCGAAACGCCCGCCGGCGACGTCGACCTGTCGAATGTCGAGCTCCCCGCCGAGATCGCCGCCGCCGTTGAGGACAGCGAAGGCGAGGGCGAAGCCGAAAGCGTCGAGGCCAAGAAAAAGCCGGTTCGCCCGAAGCGCGCCGTCGTCAAAGCCGAATAACCTCTCTTCCGTTTTTTTGATGAGCACCACCGCTGTCACCATCACCGCTCAAATGGTCAACGACCTGCGCACCGCCACCGGTGCCGGGTTGCTCGACTGCAAGAAAGCCCTCGTCGAAGCCAACGGCAACGTCGAGGAAGCGACCACGATCCTGCGCAAGAAAGGCGCCGCGTCCGCCGCGAAAAAGGCCGACCGCACCACGAAGGAAGGGCTGGTCCACAGCTACATTCACGTCGGCGGCAAGGTGGGCGTGCTGATCGAGGTGAATTGCGAGACCGACTTCGTCGCGCGCAACGAGGACTTCAAGGCCTTCGTCAACGACCTTTGCCTCCAGATCGCCGCCGCGAATCCGCTCTATGTTTCCCGCGACCAGGTGCCCGAGGCCGACCTTGCCAAGGAGCGCGACATCGCCGCCGCGCAGGTCCAGGGCAAGCCGCCCGCCGCGATCCAGAAGATCGTCGAAGGGAAGCTCGAGAAATATTACTCGACCATCTGCCTGCTCGATCAGCCGTTCGTGAAGCTGCCCGAGAAGACCGTGAAGGAGATCCTCACCGAGAAGATCGCGAAGACCGGCGAGAACATCCAGGTCCGCCGCTTCACCCGCTACCAGCTCGGCGCCTGAGGCGTTCCGCTTTCGAATTCCCAAAGGCGCCCCTTCATCCGGGCGCCTTTTCTTTTCCCGCCATGTTACGGGCGGACTTTACGGCCGACCCATTTACCGACTACCCTGCGCGGATCCTGCTGCCATGCCCGTCTCCCGCCTTCAAGTCATCGCCCGCGGCCTCACGAACCGCTGCCCCAATTGCGGCGGCCACACGCTGTTCAAGCCGGGCAGGCCTTTCGAGGTGAACAAAACCTGCCCCGCCTGCGGCTTCCGCATCGAGCGCAACAACGACGAGGGCTTTTTCCTCGGCTCGCTCTCGCTCAACTACGGCGTGACGCTGATTGGTTTTCTGCTGCCGGTCCTCCTGCTCGCCTACCACCACGTGATCAGCGCGACCACGGCGACCGTTCTCGCGATCATCGGCGCGGTCGTCGTACCGATCCTCCTCTACCGGCCGTCGCGGAGCTGGTGGCTGATGAACTACTACGCGTTTCTCCCCCAGCATCTCCCCGCCAACGGCGGCAAAGGCCGGCCCGGCGAGGACGACAACATCTGACGATCGCACGCGACCGAGCGACTGCGGCGCGGCTCGTGCGCCGCGTCCAGTCCAGGCTACGGCAGGCCAGCGGGCCTGCCCGCTGACCAACCCGCACCGCCAGCGAACCGATCCACGACAGTCGCGTGAGCCGAAAACGAATTCGACGCTGCGTCCGCGCGCGCTCCCATCGCGGTGCGGCCGGAAGAATACGGGCTCACTTTCGACTTCCGTTTTCCGACCTGCGCCCTACGGTTTCGCGTTCCTGCGCCGGAGAGGTGGCAGAGTGGTCTATCGCACCGCACTCGAAATGCGGAGTGTCGAAAGGCACCGTGGGTTCGAATCCCACCCTCTCCGCCAGTTCACTCCCGTGAGGGAGAACTCGTTATCGGCGCGCTCACGCGCCGACGGAGAATTGAAATCCGCCGCGGGTTGCGCGCACTGGCCGGCGGGCCGGACCGCAACGGATGGTTTTGCCGTGACGGGCATCCGCCCAATGGCTCTTTTTCCACGATGATCCGGAAGCCGCGGTCAACCACCGGCACCCGGCGCCGTCTCCCACCCGCCGCCCAGCGCCTTGTAGAGCGCGATCAAGTCCCGCCGCAGCGCGCCGTCGCTCTGCGCCAGCGCGTCCTCCGCCTGCAGCAGCGCGCGTTGCGTATCGAGCGTCGTCAGCACGTCCGCCACGCCGTGCTCGAAGCGCTCCTGCGCGAACCCGCGCGCCTGCCGCCCCGCCTTCACCGCGCGCGCCAGCGCCGCGCGACGTGCCTGTTCTCGTTCGTAATT
>DASZPP010000076.1:0-15652 GCA_035549975.1 Opitutus sp. | reverse complement strand
GGCGTGTCTCTACGCCCAGGGTCTCGCGCAGACCGTCGTGATGTGCGGGCGCGACGGGCATTTTGAGCTGAACGTGACGCTGCCGTTGATCGCGCACTGCCTGCACGAGGCGATTCGGTGTCTCGCGAATGCGGTGCGCACGTTCGCCGAAAAATGCGTCAACGGGCTCGAGGCGGACGTCGCGCGCTGCCGCGAGCTCGTCGATCGGTCGCTCATGCTCGTCACCGCGCTCAACCCGCACATCGGCTACGATCGCGCCGCGGCCGTCGCGAAGGAGGCGCTGGCGACCGGCCGGACGCTGCGCGAGATTGTGCTCGAGAAAAAACTCATGGACGCCGCCGCCCTGGACCGCGCGCTCGATCCGGCGTCGATGACGAAGCCCGGTGCGAGCGGCCCCGCCGGCGGCGGGTGAGGAACTCCCGCGGAGGGCGCATCTTTTCACGCTCATGCCGATTCACCAGGAAACGCTCACCCTTCGCAGTCACGGCCAGGGCCTGCACGAAATCACCGATGCCGTCGCGCGCGAGGTGGCGCGCAGCAAGCTCGTGCGCGGAGTCGTGACGGTCTTTTGCCGGCACACGAGCTGTTCGCTCGTGATCATGGAAAACGCCGACCCCTCCGCGCGGCGCGATCTCGAGGCGTGGTTCGACCGGCTGGTGCCGGAGAGCGATCCGCTTTTCGAGCACACGCTCGAGGGCGCGGACGACATGCCGAGCCACATCAAGATGGCGCTGACGCGCACGAGCGAGACGGTCCCGTTCTCCGACGGACGGCTGATGCTGGGGACGTGGCAGGGAATTTACCTGTGGGAGCACCGCCGCGCGACGCACGCGCGGCAGGTGGTCGTCACGGTCATGGGCGACGGCGCGTGAACGCTGCCCGGGTGTGCCGCGGCTCGACGGAGAAGGCGGACGGAAATCGGACGTGACGATGCGATCGCTCAGGGCGCGATCTTCTGCACGTAATCCATCAGCGGCGTGACTTCGGGTATCGGTTTCACCCAGTCGCTGTAGAGCAGCTCCGGCAGCGTGTATTGCGTGTCGTAGAGGGCGAAGTTGGCCTTGTCGTCGCGCGAAAGAAATCCCGCCTTGATCGTCGCGCCGGCGAAGAGTCCTTTCGATTTCGTGTAGACGAGGACGGGCGTGCTGACGATGGACTGGTTGTTGCTCTCGGCTTCGGCAGCTTTCGGGCCGATCACGGCCTTCGCGTCAACACCGACATTGAAGCGGGTGTTGAAAAGCAGCTTCGGCGTCTGTTCGTCCGTGATGACGAGGACGCTTTCGACCGCCTTCGCGCCGAACTGCAGCCCGAAGCTCGCCTCGCCGGCGGAGAGCAGCACGGGCAGGCTCCAGCGGCCGTCCGATTTTTTCACCATGACGACGCCGTAGCCGCCTTTCACGCCGAAGAAGAACCCGGCCTTGAACTGATTGACGATCACGAGGGCGCGCGCGCGCTGGAGCACGGCGGCCGGGACGACGTATTCGGGGTTCGCCTGGAACTCCCGTAAAATGGCCTCGCACGACAGGACGTGCGTCACGCATTCGGCGCGCGAGGGCGCGGCGGCGGCCATCGGGACGAACGACGCGGCGAGCAAGGCGGAGAGGAGCGGCAGGAGGAATTTCTTCATGACTTGGCGGAAGTGATTTGTGACGAGAACTAAGCACGGCAGCGCGCGCTTGGAAAGCGCGGAGTGCAAACCCTGCCCGTGGCGGGACAGACGGCTGGCGGCCAAAGTTCCCAGCGTCTCCGCCGCAAGTGCCGGTCGGGCATATTGCCGCGGCGGCTGGCGATAGCCACGGGTTGGTGGAAGTTGGTCCCGCCGGTCGGCCACCGCCCCCGGAATCCTAGTCGAGGCCGCGCGCGGCGAGGTCGTCCTCGTCCCAGCCAAAATAGTGGCCGAGCTCGTGCAGGTAGGTCAGACGGGTTTCCTCGCGGAAAATGTCGAGATCGCCCTCGGCGAGGTCCCAGAGATTGCCGATGTAAAGCAGGATTTGCGGCGGCGCGGGATTCGTCTGGTCGAGTTCGGTGCCATGGGCGCTGCCGGTGAAGAGACCGAGGATGTCGGGTTCGAAGCCTTCGCGCAGCACATCGTCGGACGGAACCGACTCATAGTGCACCGGCACGCCGCGGGCGAGCGGACGCAGGTCGGGCGGAAGCTGGCGCTGCGCGGCGCCGACGACGTCGGCGGCGATGGCGGTGAGCCGGGAGTGTTTCACGGCCGCAACTCGGAGGAAAGATCGAGGCGCTCGAAACGGTGGCCGAGCCACCAGACGCCGCAGCCGACTTCGCCGATGATGACGGAGATCACCACGAGCGTGGCGAAAACGATCGCGACGGCCAGGCCGATCAGCCATTGGGTGACGAACACCAGCAGCGCCGCGGTCGCCGCCGCCGGCAGCAGCGCGATCACGATGATGAACACCTGCCCGAAGACGAAGATCAGCCGCTGGCCCATCAGGTCGATGCCGCCGCCGGGGGTCCGCACGGTCTGGACCCAGCCGGGGAAGAGAATCGTCGCGGCGTTCGGGACGAGCAACTGCAGCGCCACCAGCGGCGGCGTGAGCGCCGCGATGCAGACGGCGAGGGTGATGTGCACCTCCGGTGTGAGCCAGACCGCGAATTTTCCGGCGGGCTGGAAGGCGCAGGCGGCGAGCAACAGCGCGAGCCAGACGATCCCGGTGAGAATCGCCACCGGGGCGAGGATTTCGCCGAGCACGATCCGCCAGCCGGGGAGCGGATAGGTTTTGAGCACGTCGGAGTTGGCGAGATCGTTGCGCAAATCGAGCCGCGCGACCAGCGGGCCCAGCGCGACGGCGTAGGCGCCGACGATGAGCGCCACGATGCCCGCGATCGTGAGCGTCGCCTGCTGTGCCGGGCCCAGGCGATGAAGCACGCCGGTGCCGATCACGATCACCCCCGCGCCGCCGAGCCAGACGCGGGGAGTGAGGAACGGCGGGGCGGACAGGAGATTTTTCCACAGGAACGCGAATTCCGCGCGGCCGTGATCGGCGAGCTTGAACGCGGGAGCGCGGCTCTTCGCGGGCGCGGAAACGCCGCGGAAGGCGGCGGCGCGGCGGGCTGCCCGGCGGGCGCCGCGTTTCTCGGCGAGCGCCAGCGACGCCTCCTCGAACGACACATTCAGGCGCACGACCCACCAATAGTGCAGCGCGAGCAGCAGCAGCGCCGGGCCGAGCGCGAGCAGGAAAGCGCGCGGTCCGCTGGCGAGAAACGGTGCGATCACGAGCTTGAACGGCAGCAACAGCCAGTGCAGCGCGCCGCCATCGAGCACGCCGGCCAGCCAGTGCACGACCGAGTCGAAGCCGGCGAGGTCCGCGGCGGTGGGCGCGCGCAGCTCGCGCCAGACGAGGGCGACGGTTCCGCCGATCGCAGCGGCGATCACGCCCAGCACGGCGAGGCGGCGGCGAAGATTGCTGACGCCGCGATCGATCAGCCGGGAGATCGTGAGGGACGAGCCCATGTAGTGCAGGCTCACGAGCGTCAGGATCAGCCACCAACCGACGAGGACGTTGAGCGCGCGACCGCCGACGAGCCCGCGATTGTTGAAAATCGCGGCGAACAGCACCGATTGCAGCAGGACGGAAAACTGCGCGCTGAGCAGCTTGTAGTGCACGAGCGTGCGCCGCGTGACGGGCGCCGGAAACAGGAACGCCGTTTCCGCCTCGGAAAAGGGCAGGCCGGGTTTTCGCGACGGCACGAGCCACATGATCACGCAGACCGTGAGCAGCGCGAGCGCACCGAGGGAAAGGATCAGCGCCATCGACTCATGCGGCATCGTGCCGGCGTTCAGCGGGATCGTGACGCGCGGGCCGCGGGCCGGGTGGCGGCCGGTGCCGCGGAAGATGACGAAGTAGAAATACGCGGCGCCGACGATCGCGCCAACGAGGTATTTGGGCTGGCGCAGCCGCCGCAGGCGCGAGAGCACCTGGTTCCGCAGCGTGTTGAGCCGCAGGTAGAGGAGCGCGCCGAACATTTTTACTCCGATCCGCCGGTCGCGCGGATGAAAACGTCCTCGAGGTTCACCTCCGGCGCGCCGTCGCTGAAGCGGCTGGCGACCTCGGCGATCGTGCCGTCGGCGATTTTTTCGCCGCGTTTCAGGATGAGGACGTGCGAGCAGAGCTCCTCGAGCATGTGCAGAAGGTGCGAGCTGAGCACGATCGTGGCGCCGGCGCGGGCGCGCTTGATGATCGAGTCCTTCATGCGGCGGATCCCGAGCGGATCGAGGCCGGTCAGCGGTTCGTCGAAGAACATGACCGACGGGTTGTGCAGCAGGCCGCAGGCGATCGCGAGTTTCTGCTTCATGCCACGCGAGAGCGCGCCGGGCAGCTCGTCCGCCTTGTCGGCGATTTCGAATTCCTCGAGCAGCGGCTGGGCGATCGAGGCATGGTCGGGCACATCGTAAACGCGTGCGACGAAGGCGAGATGCTGGCGAACCGTCAGGTAGTCGAAGAGGCGGGGCTCGTCGGGGAAAAAGGCGAGGGCGCGCTTGGCCGAGACCGGATCGGCGGCGAGGTCGTGGCCGGCGATGCGCACGGTGCCGGCCGTGGGCGGGATGATGCCGGTGATGCTGCGCAGGGTGGTGGTCTTGCCGGCGCCGTTGGGCCCGACAAGCCCGAGCACTTCTCCCGGCCGAACCGTGAACGAGAGGTCGTTCACGGCGGTGAAATCGCCGTAGCGTTTGGTCAGGCGGGAGACTTCGATCATCCGCGGGAGGGTGATGAGGACAGGGCGGCGCGGCAAGTCCGCGTAACCGGCGGCGCGGCGGTGCGTCTTCCTGCCATCACCGCCATGAAAACCATCGCCAAGCTTTTCCCGGTGCTCGCTGTCGCCGTTCTGTCCATTTCCCTTTCCAGCGCCCTTCGGGCCGATGACGCCCCGGCGACACCGCCGCCAGCGGATGCGCCAAAGGCAGATACGCAACTCTCCCCGCGCCTGGAACAGCGGATCAAGTATCTCGACGAGAACCTGAAGCTTACCAGCGACCAAAAGGCCCAGGTCACGGGGATCCTGAGCAAGGCGCAGGACCAGTTGCGCGGCGAGAAAGCCAAGCTCGACACGGAGACGCGCCGGGCCCGCCGGCAGCGGTTCCGCGAAGTGATGCAGGGCGCCCATGAACAGGTCCGCGCGCTGTTGACCCCGGATCAGCAGAAGGTTTTCGACGCGCTGCCGATGCAGGGCCGCCACGGGCCGAAAGGCGGCGGGCAGGTGTAAGCGAATTTTTGTCAGGGGTTGGTGAGCCGCCGTGTTGGAGCCACGGCGGCTCTTTTTTTTGGGCGCGGAATTGTCTTCGCGGACGGAGGGACGGCGGGCAATTTGGCGGAATGCACGAGCGCAGGCGCGTGGTGATCATCGGTGGCGGGGCGGCCGGATTTTTCGGCGCGATCGCGTGTGCGGAGAAACTTGGCGCCGCGGGCGAGGTGACGATCTACGAGGCGACGGCTCATCCGCTGGCGAAGGTGAGGGTTTCCGGCGGCGGGCGGTGCAACGTGACGCACGCGTGCTTCGAGCCGCGCGAACTGGTGAAGCACTACCCGCGGGGCGCGCGGGAATTGCTCGGGGCGTTTCATCACTGGCAGCCGCGCGACACGGTGGCGTGGTTTGCCGGGCGCGGCGTGGAGCTGAAAACGGAAGCGGACGGAAGGATGTTTCCGGTCACGGACCGGTCGGCCACGATCGTCGACTGTTTGCGGGGGGAAGCGATGAAGGCGGGTGTGAATCTCGCGACGGAAACGGGAGTGCGCGCGGTAAAACCGGGCGACGATCTGCGCGGCGACGGCGCCGCGCCCCCATTTGTCATCACGCTGACGAACGATGAAACTGTACCGGCGGATCGCGTGCTCATCGCCACGGGCGGAAACAAGGCGTCGGCCGGCTTCTCCATCGCTGCCGCGCTGGGGCACGAGATCGTGCCGCCCGTGCCCTCGCTGTTTACGTTTCATGTCGACGATCCGCGGCTGGCGGGACTGGCGGGGCTGTCGGTGGAGCGCGCGGTCGCGACGGTCGCGGGAACGAAATTGCAGGCGGCCGGGCCGGCGCTGGTGACGCATTGGGGCCTGAGCGGGCCGGCGATCCTGCGGCTGTCGGCGTGGGGCGCGCGGGAGCTGGCGGCGGCCGGTTACCAATTCGATCTCACGGTGAATTTCGCCCCCCCGCGCACGCGCGAAGCGCTGGCCGAGGAACTGGCGGCACAACGGAGAGCAAATCCCCGGAAGCAGATCGCCACCTGGAATCCCGTCGGACTCCCGCAGCGCTTGTGGGAAAGGCTGGTCGCGGCGGCGGGGATTGTGACCGGCACGACGTGGGCGCAGGCGAGCAACACGGCGCTGGGCGCGCTGGCGGGTCAGGTGACGGCGGCGGCGTTTGGCGTGAAAGGCAAGAGCCTCTTCAAGGAGGAATTCGTGACGTGCGGCGGAGTGAAGTTGAGCGAGGTGGATTTCCGCACGATGGAAAGCCGCCTCTGCCCGGGGCTGCATTTCGCGGGGGAGGTGCTGGACATCGACGGCGTGACCGGCGGATTCAATTTCCAGTCGGCGTGGACGACCGGCTGGCTCGCGGGGCGGGCGATGGCGGCGGATTGAGCGGCGGGTCGTTTCAAAAAAAAGGCGCCGCAATTTGCGGCGCCGTAGTTTGGTTCCGATCGGGCGGGCAATCACGCCATGCGCTCGCGAGTGCGGAACCGGCGAATTGCAATCACGCCCACCAGGAGCGCCGCGCCCCAAAGAGCGTAGGTCGAGGGCTCCGGCACCGGCGAAAGCGTCATGATCGACGCGAAGACGTCGAAGTTCGCGGAGCTGCCTTCGCCCACCGTGGCACCGCCGTCGGTGCTAAACGCGGGATTCGAAAGGCTGACGTTGAAGTTCACGTTCGTGTGGCCGAGCACGAGCGGGCCGGAAGTCGTCGGGGTGACCTGGAACAGATCCGGGACGTTGTGCATGCCGTTGTTGGACGTGTTGTCGATGCCCACGTGAATCTGCGAGACGACGTAGTTGGTGATGCCGAGCTCGGGCAGGTTGAGGAGGATGTTGAAATCCGCCGCGCTCGCGGTGCTGCCGAGCAGCGTGATGCCGTTCGTCAGGTCGACGGTGCCGAGATTGATGGTGTCACCATTGCCCGCACCGGCGAAGGTTGTGCCGGTGAAGCCGACCGAGGTCTGGGTGGCCGAGCTCGAATAAGGAATGCCGGAGGAGAACATCGAGCTGTCGGCGCCGTTCGTGACGGTCGTGTTGGCCGCGCCCGGATCGGTGAACTGGGCGTGGGTGTGCCCGCTCAGGAGCAACTGGGCCCGTGCGGCAGGCAGGGCGGCGACAAGACCGAGGGCTGAAGCCGCCATAAAGGATTTTAGCAGTGCATTCATTGTTCGTGGTGGGTTGTCCAAAAGGATTCTTCCAACTATCGGCCACACAGACCGCGCGCACAACGGACGGATCGATGCAAAGCGGCTGATCAGGGCGTCGGTGAAACGCCGAGGGGCCGGAGAGATTTCCCGATGGGGGCACCGGAAGGTTCACCATGCCCCGGGGGCGACGGGATGGTGAGGGCTGGCGTTCGGCGCGGGCCGATGCATGCTGTGCCGGATGAAACGATGGTTTTTGGCCTTGGCGTTCGTCGGTTTGGCCGCGCTGGTTCCAGCGCAGGAATCCGCCGGTGCGATCGAAAAACAACTGGCCGGGATCGTGGCTGCGCCACAGGTCACGATCGTGCACCTGTGGGCGCCGTGGTGCTCGAATTGCCAGCACGAGATGACGCCGGCGGGGTGGGCGAAGTTCGTGACGGACAACCCGAAGGTGAAGGTCGTGTTCGTGAACATCTGGCATCGGGGCCAGGACGGCGCGCCGAAGCTCGCGGCGGCGGGTCTGGGCGGGCAGGCGAATTTTCTCGCGCTCACCCACCCGAACCCGTCGACGAAGCGCGGCGAGCAACTGTCGCAGTTGCTCGGGCTGCCGGTCGGCTGGGTGCCGACGACGTGGGTGTTTCGCGCGGGGAAGCTGCGCTACGCGATCAATTACGGCGAAGTGCGCTTCGACATGCTGCAGCAGATGGTGAACGACACGACGGCGGAGTGGTGACGCGATGCGCGCGAATCATTGGGTCGGAGCAGGCGGTGCGGCCTGATTCCTTGCGTCCTCGGCGGCGGCTTGGGTGACGGCGGCGTGCAGCGCGGAGAGAAAATGGGCGCCTGAACTCGGCTCGGAGGTTTCAATGAAAGTGAGCTGCTCCGGGGAGAGAAAAGATTTCGCCTGCTCGTGCACGAGTTGCCAGTCGATGTAATCCGGGAAGTCGAGATTGGTGCCGCGATGCGGGTTTGAAGCGACGAGCACTTGCGCGAGTTGCTCGATTTGACCCGCCGCGAGAGGCGCTCCAGCCATCGCGGCGGTCTCGACGAGCCCGCTCGCAACCTCGCGATAGGGATTCGTATGATCGTATTCCATTACCTGCCGTTCACCAGAGTCGCCGAGCAAGGCTCGTTGCGCCGCCTCATAATCCTGTCCGGCTTTCCGGGCGAGTTTTTGCATGGCTGGATCGCTGATCGCGATGCCTTGGTGGTGCGCGCTGGCGGCGAGGTCGGAGAACTGCTCTTCGCGCCGGAGTAGATTTTGTTCGAACTGATCGATCTGGGCGGGCGTCAGGCCGAGCATGCGATACAGCGGCCCATAAGTGACGGAAAATCGTGCGCGGCGTGCCGCGAATTGGAGGTTTTGCAGCTCCGGATGACCACGAAGGATTTCTTCGAAATTAGGAATTGGCGCTGGCAAGGCGATTTTCCTGGCCGTCGCCGGCGGCACTGCGGCGGGCGCCATCAGGCGCGCTTGCCGGCGGGTTCGGATGATTTCCGCCTTTGTGCGGCGCTGGTCCACGCGATCCATGGCTTGGCGGAGATGGAGGCGTCTCTCCGCGAGCGCTCCGCGGTCGGCGATGGCGCGCTCGGCGCTGCGGCTTGCATGCCAGGCAATGCCGGCGAAGAGGAGCAAGAGAGCAACGAACAGGGCGGCGGCGCTGTGCGGCTTCATGGATTGGGCGCGACGGAGGGAGTCGGCTTGGCGGGTGCTTGCGGTGTCGACATCACACGACTCCATTCCTGATTGAAGGCGGTTTGAGCTCGGAGGGCGTCCAGTGCCGTGCGTTGACGGGGAGAGAAAGCCTCCTGCGCAGCTGTCGTCGGCGGGCATGTTCGATCTATGGCAACCGCCGGCGGGGAAACCGAACAAAGTTTTTTCGATGGGTAGCGGCGGGCGTCCTGGCCTGACGGATCGGGCCTTTGGACTTCAGCAGGCATGGAGGCCTGCTGCCACGCTGGCAGGCCGTTAACCTTGAGGTGCCATGGCGATGCGGCTTGCAGCCGGTGGGGAACGGCGCATGGTGGCCGGTCCTGTTCTTTGATTGGCTCGCACCCAATCGTAGGACGTTCCCAATTTTGGGGGTGTTCCGGATTCGACCCTTGGTTGGAGTGCGCCGCTGCCGGTCGAGTGTCGAGGGTCACTCGTTAAATCCCCTTCGAACCAATAAGAGGCAACCTCGAAGAAATGCCCATGGCTGCTTAATTAGCGGCCACGTTGGTCCGGCGACACCTGCTAGCCGTGACCGACGTCGACAGCAGGCATAGCGCGCGGAGCGGTCCGCGGACTGCGCGCCGTATCTTCCTCCGGGGAATGGCTGGTGTCTTAGCGCGTGCGACGGCTTGGCATCGGCGAGATTAAAGTCGCACTAAACCTGGTAGACGCGGTGCGCGAAGGTCAGGGGCACGCGGGTTCAACTCCCGCCACCTCCACCATCTGTGAAGATAACTCGTTATCGGCAAGAAACGCCCACGGGTTAACGGCTCTGCCACAGGCTTTTTTGCTGTCGAGGAACAGGTTCGAGCCGAAGATTTCTTTGGCGAGGGCCTTCTTTTCTGCACGTGAGCCAGAAGTCGTTATTCTGTGAACGTTTTTGGCCCTCAAAACCCAATCTCGCATCGGTTCGAGCCAACATTTACCCCCACGCGAAATTGATGAGGATTGTTCCTCCAGAGTCTTCTTCTGGCTCATGAGCTTTGCCTTTTCGACGACGAAGTCCTGACGTTCAACAACACCGTCGAGAAAGCCGTCTTGTAGGCGTTGCAATCTTGCTCGCACGCTCTCGATCTCGGCGTGCTTCGTGGCAGTGGCACGACCGGAGGCCTGAGTCGTCAGCTTCCGTTCCGTTTCAAGGCGCGCAAGCATGGCGTCGGCCACATCCGCGCGCATCACGAAAGGCGACAAGAGCCGCGAGACTTCCTCGTCGAGGACTTCTTCGCGGACGTATGGCTGACCGCACCAACGCCCGGTGATCTTTCCCTTTTTAGTGCACCGGTAGTAGGTGTGGCCCTTCTGCAACTCTCCGGTGATTGCTCCGCCACACTCACGGCAGTGTAGCCGTCGCGCTCAGGGCACGGTCCCTGGCCGGCTATGGAATTAGCGCCGTCGGCGCCGTCATCATCATGGCATTGATGCTTTCGACGCGGGAGATCATGATGACGCGTGATATTTTCAACCGCGCTATTCGGCCATTCTGGGTAGCCGCGCTCGTCGCCGGTCTCTATTCCATTTACTTGGCGGGTTGCAGTCACCTCGTCTTGGGCTACCCGCTCCTCGACACCGGCGACATTGAATGGAATGCGGTGCACGCGGCGGACACGACGCAAAAAGTTACAATTTGGCTGGGGATAGCGTTCCTCGCCGGTTCGCCGATCGCCGTCTCGTATCTGATGCGACGTATCCGCCTCGACGAAGAGACGGATTAACGTGGCTGTTACAGCTGCTTCTCAACCCACATTCCCAACGATTCATTCGCCTTTTCGAGCATTTCCGGATCGTCCTTATGCCTTTCCGCGTGCTTGGCACGCTGTTCCTTCTCAATCATGTAAACCCCCATCACGTGGGCGTCATGTTCCGAGAAGCTTTTTTCGAGCTTCTCGCGAGCGTTTAGCTCCTTCTGGAACTCAGGCGATGCCTTCAACTGTGCAAGCCGTGCATTCAGCTTCGTGATTTCAATCTCGCGGACCAGATCTTGTTTTTGGTCTTCGTGCTGTCTCTGCTTTTCTTCTCTAAGATCAATGACTGGCTCCGGCAATACGCAGCGTGTGGACTTGCGAGCCGGGTGCGCGGAGTCTTGATCCTTGTCCAGAAAATTGACGGTGCCACAATGTGGGCACACATATGATTTCGGCGGACGCTTGCACTCCTGGCATTTATTGAGGAAGGAGTAGTAACGCGTTCGGTCGTTCTCGAAATTGCAGTGGCTACACTGCCACGGCATGTCGCTCGGCACGTATTTGTCACAGTGCTCGCAAAACAACCGGAGCGGCTTCAGCACGAAACCGAACACGAGACGCTGTTTGAACCGTTGTCTGGCTTTTACGTTCCGTATTTTGCGTGCCATCGACGAATCTTCTCCTCTATCAAGTGGCGCGGCTTCGAATGTTTCTCCCGCGACCTCCGAATGATCGTTGCTCGCTTGCTGTGACCCACGCCGGAAGCCGGCAACGTGCGGCCGAGGAACGGGTCGATGTCCCGTCCTCCAGAGAGGAGTTTCGCGTAGACTTCCCCATTGTTGAGGCTGGTGAATGCCGAGGCAGCAAATGCCTTGCCGAATGCCTTTTCAAGCGCCTCCGCGTCCTCATGTCCAACGCGAAACGCGACAATCGAACCGACGTTCCCGACAACGGCCTCGGCGATACCCGGCTTCAATTGTGCCAAATACTGGTGGGCGAGAGTGAGACAGAGCCGGTATTTCCGGGCCTCAGAAAGGATCGAGGAAAACGATTCCGAGACGAAAGACTGGAATTCGTCGACGTAGAGAAAGAAGTCGCGGCGGTCTGCGGGGTGGGTCCGCGAACCGTGTCGGTTCGCCAACAGCTGCCCGGGTTTCTCGGCACGGGGAAGCGGTCCTTGAGGAACCGCTCCCCGTGCGTTGAACCCGCTTCCATGCGGGTTCAACCCGTGCGTGATGCGATAAAGGACGTGCTGTCCTTTACGTTCCCTCCGCGTGTGAACCCGTAGACCCACCACCGGCGCGTCAGCGCCGCACTGAGGGAGGTTCGAGCGAAGCAAAGCGTGAGCTTTGCGGAGCGAGAACCGACCGAAGTCGGGGATGCCGACACCGTGGGTCACCCACGGTAACACGTTGCTACCGCTGACGATTTCGACATGCGCGGCCATCCCCGCCGTGGGGAAGGGTGTGGGGAAGCCCTCAAACGAGGGGTGCTCGTCAGGGACAGGCCAATTCCCAGCACCTCCAGTTCAACTGCCTTGTCCCTGAAAATAGGTTCGAGCCGCCTCAAAGAGTGTCACCATTTCTCACTCATGCGAGTGAACTCGTTATCGGCGCCGATGGCCCCGGTCGCCTCCCGGCGGTCCGGTGGGTCGCGCGGGCGGAATCAATTTTCTTGCCCCACGCGCGGCGGACCTATCTTTTGCCCCTTCCGCCGTGCCCAGGTGGTGGAATTGGTAGACACGCAGGTCTCAGAAGCCTGTGCCTAACAGCATCCGGGTTCGAGTCCCGGCTTGGGCACCATCTTAATCCGCCGCGATCAGCGCGAGGCCGGATTCGGCGTCGTGGCGTTTTTGCAGCGCGCCGCCGGTCGCGAGGATCACTTCGAGCGTCGGCCGGACGTGCGCGGAAATCAGGTGGCCGCCGCGCGTCGTGCCGTCGCGCCGGCCGACGACGACGTGCGCGTGCACGACGGGCTGGCCGTCCTTCAACGCGATGTCGCCGGTGAGCACGAGGACCTCGACCTGCTCCTGGACGGGGATTTTCACGTAGTCCTTTTTCTCCCAGTCGAAATACGCGAGCACTGCCTCACGGAAGGCGCCGATCGCGGTGAAATGGGCGGCGCGGAGCTCGTGGCGGACGGCGAAATCGGTGAGGCCGGCGACGACCTCGTCGCCCGTTTCGAAGATCAGGGCGAAGGTCTGGCCGCCGTCGGAGGTGAGCGGTTTGGTTTTCATGAGAGGGAAAGCGCGGGCTGATACCGACGTCCTTTTTTTCATCGGGTAGCGGCCGTCGTCCCGACGGCCATTTCTCCCTCATGGCGGTCGGGACGACCGCCGCTACCCAAAGTCCAAATGCTATGGGACGTTGGTATGAAGCGCCGCGCTACGGATTTTGCGGAACCGGGTCAGGGCGCGTGGCGAGCTCGAGGATCTGGGCGAGGTGCAGCGGTCCGCGCTTCGTGGTCTGCTCGATCTGTTCGCGGCAACTGAATCCGTTGGTGACGATCAGCGTGTCGGCCGGCGCGCTGCGCACGCGCGGGAGCAGGACGCGTTCGCCGCACGCGAGCGAGACGTCGTAGTGATCCTTTTCGTAACCGAAGGCGCCGGCCATGCCGCAGCAGCCGGAGTCGAGCACCTCGTAGTCGAGGCCGAGCCGGTGGAGGACGCGTTCCTCCGCGGCCATTTTCAGGACGGACTTGTGGTGGCAGTGGCCGTGGACGACGGCGTGGCGCGGGAGCCGCGGGAGGGGATAATCGGGCATTTTCTTGTCGATGAACTCGCTCAGCAGAAACGTCTGCTGCGCGAGCCGCTGGGCATCCTCGTTGTGCGGGATGATGCTGCAGAGCTCGTCGCGAAAAACGCTGACGCAGCTCGGCTCGAGCCCGACGAGCGGGATGCCGGCGCGGATCTCGGGGCGGAGCGCTTCGAGGATGCGCTCAAGCCACTGCTTCGCGGTGGCGAGCATGCCGTAGTCGTAGAGCGGGCGGCCGCAGCAGAGGTGGACGCGCGGCACGACCACGCGCCAGCCGGTGCGTTCGAGGAATTCCACGGCGGCGCGGGCGACCTCGGGATGGTAGAAATTGTTGAACGTGTCGGGCCAGAGAATCACCGGCGGGCCGGAGGGATTCACGCTCGCGCGGCGGCGGAAATACCAGCGCTTGAAGCTCTCGTGGGCGAAGCGCGGAATTTTGCGGCGCGGGTGGACGCCGAGCGCGGCCTTGGTCACCTGGGCGAAGAGCGGCGCGCGCAGGAAAAAGTTCGCGATGCGCGGGATCGCCGAGCCGATGCGGGCCCAGCGGCCGATGAGACCGAACGCATACATGTGCGGCGGGCGAAGCCGGCCGGCGTAATGATGCGCGAGGTATTCGGCCTTGTAGGTGGCCAGGTCGACGTGGACGGGGCAGTTGCCCTTGCAGCCTTTGCACGAGAGGCAGAGATCGAGTGCGTCCTTGACGGCGGAGCTGCGGAAGCCGTCGGCGATCACGTCACCTTGCAGCATCTCGAAGAGCAGGTGCGCGCGGCCGCGGGTCGAGTGCTGTTCTTCCCGCGTGGCCATGTAGCTCGGGCACATCGTGCCGCCCTCGTGGCGGCGGCATTCGCCGACGCCGACGCAGCGCAGCACGGCCCGGCTGAAATCGCCGTCGTCGTCCGGGTAACTGAACCACGTTTTCGGGCGCGCGGGATTGTAGCTCGTGCCGAGGCGGAGATCGGCGGTGATCGGGCGGGCGTCGATGACCTTGCCCGGGTTCATCTTCCACTCGGGATCCCAGATGCGCTTGAACTGGCGGAACGCCTCCATCAGCTCGGCGCCGTAGAGTTTTTCAAGCAGCGGGCCGCGGGACTGGCCGTCGCCGTGTTCGCCGGAGAACGAACCGCCGTAGCGCACGGCGAGATCGGCGCAGGCGTCGACGCAGGCGCGGTAGTTTTCGAGACCCGCCTCGGTGACGAGGTCGAAATCGATCCGGCAGTGGATGCAGCCCTGGCCGTAGTGCCCGTAGAGGGAAGGATGATGGCCGTAGTGCGCGAACACCTCGCGCAACTCGTGCAGGTAGTCGCCGGCTTTTTCCGGCGCGACGGCGGAATCCTCCCAGCCGGGCCACGTGTCCTTCTGGCCGGGGACGAAGGCGGTCGCGCCGAGGCCTGCCTCGCGCGCCTCCCAGACTTTCGCGGTCTGCTTGGGGTCGTCGAAATATTTCATGTCGGGCACGTCGTCCTTGCGCTTGAGCGCGTCCGTGACCCGCTGCGCCTGTGCGCCGCAGTCGTCCTTGCTCTCGCCGCCGAATTCGACGAGGAGCCAGCCGCCGCCGTCCGGAAGCATTTCGACCGCGTCCTCGTGCATGTGATGGCTGGACATCATGTCGATCAGAGCGCGGTCGATGCCCTCGAGCCCGATCGGTTTGAACGGCAGGATGTCCATCACGTGCTTCGCCGCGTCCACCGCGTCGGCGTAGCCGAGCACGAGCAGCGAGCGGGCGGCCGGGCGCGGAACGAGGTGGACGGTGGCCGAGAGGATGACGACGCATGTGCTCTCGGAGCCGGCGAGCGCGCGGGCGATGTTGGCGTGATTTTCCGGGAGCAAATCGTCGAGGTTGTAGCCGGAGACGCGGCGCGGGATTTTCGGAAACCGCCGGCGGATCAGATCGCCAAACCGGCTGCGCAGTCCGTGCAGCGCCTGATAAATCTCGCCGCGCCGCCCGCCCTCGGCGGCGATCGCGGCGAAGTCGGCCTCGCTCGTCGCGCCGACGCGGAGGATCGTGCCGTCGTAAAGCAGGACCTCGAGCTCGGCGAGGTTGTCGGAAGTGCGCATGCCCAGGCCGTGATTGACGGCGAGGAGCGAGTTGATGCCGCAGGAGTTGTTGCCGAGCATGCCGCCGAGCGTGCAGTGGGTGTGCGTGGCGGGATTC
>DASZPP010000075.1:0-7483 GCA_035549975.1 Opitutus sp. | reverse complement strand
CGGGCCGATGCTTTTGCCGCGCTCACGCGCGCACACTCGGCCTCCGCCGCCTGGCGCCAGACTTCGTTTTCCGCGCGCGCCCGCCTCCTGCGCGCGGTCGCCCGGGCGCTGCGTCGCGACCGCGACAAGCTGGCGGGCCTGATCACCGCGGAAATGGGCAAACCCATCGCGCAGTCGCGCGCCGAAATCGAAAAGTGCGCGCTCGCCTGTGATTACTGCGCGAGCCAGGCCGCGCGTTTTCTCGCCGCCGAAATTCCGCCCGGTGCGCCGGCCGGCTCGCGCGTCCTTTTCGAACCGCTCGGCCCGATCCTCGCGATCATGCCGTGGAATTTTCCGTTCTGGCAGGCGTTCCGCGCTGCGGCTCCCGCGCTCATGGCCGGCAACCCGATGCTGCTCAAACCCGCGCCGATCACCGCCGGCTGCGGCCGCGCGATTGAAAAATTGTTTCGCACGGCCGGTGCGCCCGCCGGCCTGTTTCAATCGCTGCTGATTGAAACCGATCTCGTGCCCGCGCTGATCGCGGACGCCCGCATCGCGGCCGTCACGCTCACCGGCAGCACCCGCGCCGGCAAAAGCGTCGCCGCCGCGGCCGGCGCCGCGATGAAACCCGGCGTCTTCGAGCTCGGGGGCAGCGACGCCTACCTGATCCTCGCCGATGCCGACCTCGACCGCGCCGCCGAAATCTGTGCGCAGTCCCGCCTCCTCAATTCCGGCCAGAGCTGCATCGCCGCCAAGCGTTTCATCGTCGTTCGCCGCGTGCGCCGCGAATTCGAGCGCCGCCTCGTCGCCCGCATGGCCGCGCAGCGCGTCGGCGATCCGCTCGATGCGGCGACGGATGTCGGCCCGCTCGCCCGCGCCGATCTGCGCGACCATCTCGACGCCCAGGTGAAACGCAGCGTGCGACTCGGCGCGCGGATCCTTCTCGGCGGCCGGCCGCTGCCCGGCCCGGGATTCTTCTATCCACCCAGCGTGCTCACCGACATCCGCCGCGGCATGCCCGCCGCCGACGAGGAGCTCTTCGGCCCCGTCGCCGCCGTGATCCCTGTGCGCGACGAGGCCGAGGCGATCGCCGTGGCCAACGATTCCGATTATGGCCTTGGCGCCGCCGTCTTCACGCGCAACCGCCGCCGTGCGCATCGCGTCGCCGCCGACCTCGCCGCCGGCTGTGTCGCGATCAACGATTTCGTCCGCTCCGATCCCGCGTTGCCCTTCGGCGGCGTGAAGCAAAGCGGCTACGGCCGCGAACTCGCCGCCTGGGGCCTCCGCTCATTCGTCAACATCAAGACGATCGCCGGCTGGTAGCGACGGTGGTCGGCCCACCTCCACCGGGCATCCGTCGCCCGCGCTGCGAACCGTTGTCATACATTATATGACAACACCCGGGACGCCACCCCGCCATTCACCAGAAGAAATAGCGCTCGGTGTTGGCCAGAAAATCCGCGGCCGGCGGGCGGATCAGCACGCGCCAGACCGACGCGTAGCGCGACCACGGTCCGCGGATCTCCGTGTCGCGGACGATCTCGGATTGGTAGCGCGGACCGGTGACCTTGCGGTTCAGTCGCTCCTGAAACAACGCGTGCCCCTCGGGCGTCCCGAAGAACAGCGCGCGGCGCTCGAACAAATCCGCCGGCTGCTCCGGCGCGGACACGCCCGCTGAAATCCGGTGCAGCCCGAGGACATACTCGTGCCGCGCCAGCTCGAACACCGCGCGTTCGCAGGCGCCGAAAAAGTTCTCCGCGGCGCCGTGCCCGTAGGCAAACGAGTCAGGGCGCGTTTCGCGGAATGCCAGCACCGTCACGCCGACCCCGATCGGGCTCGGCAGCACGAGCGCGTTGATGCCGGGCCACTCGGTCGCGCGCACCTCGCCGTCGATCAGGCCCTCCCACCAGCCGATGACGCTCGCGCGCTCGACCGCCTCCAGCAACGCGCGCTTCCTCGCCTGCGAGGGAAACATCCCCGGAAACGCCGCCATCCCGTTCGATGTCTGGTCGAGATCGAAGCCGTAAAGCTCGCGATCCGGCGCGCGCACGCTGACGTGAAACGCCCATCGCTCCATCGCCTCCGACACCGCCATGTGGCGCGCGACCATCGGGGTCGTCGCCAAGCCGGTGCCCTCCGCATCGCTGTAGAGCGAATGCTTCCGGCGCTGAGGAAGGATCCCTTCAGCCAGCCACGCGTTCGCCTGAAAGAGCTTCCGGCCGTAGACCGAAAACTCACGGACGGAGAACCGCTCGATCGGGCCCCCATCCGCCTGCAGAACGTTGCGATAACGATAGGCGGCGAGGTTGAGCATTTTGTGGTTTGTTAGCGCTGCTGGACTACCAAGTCTTTTACTGCAGATTCAAGATACCAACAATGAGCAGTGCAATTTTCGGAAGGAGCATCCACCCGAGACGAAACTGCGGACCGCTGTGCAGCCGAATGGGTGAGCGGGTCAAGGCGCTCCGCGGCGCTTAACAGCCCTGCCGTAACGAGCAGGCTGGAGATTAAACCAAGCAACTTAAACGTAAGGGTCTTCATAACGCCAAGACGGTCCCCTTTGGCATCGCGGTTGCCGAGTGTCCAAAACCAGCATTTTTGCGATCAACACTACGCATTTTCGAGTAGTCCGTCCGACCGTTTTGCTGTTTATTTTCGCCTAGCCATTATGCTTCGAAAAACCTGTCGTGCTTTCGCCTGCCTTCTCGCCTTGGTCGAGGCAGGGGGCACATTGCTCGCAGCCGCGGAGGGCCGGCCGATCGTCCGGACTTTCGAACCGAGCGATACGGGCGGAAACCCCTACTATTTAACCTCCGTTCAAGACGAACGTGGAGTTCTCTACTTCGGCTGCAGTGTTGTGCTCAGTTTCGATGGTGACCAATGGCGGCAATATCCGGTCCCCGGTTCCTACGCCGTGCGTGGTCTCGCGCTCGACCAGCACCACCGGCTCTGGGTTGGGGCGATCAACGAGATTGGATACTTCGATCGCGACGCGACCGGAAAACTGTCCTCTTACCATTCGCTCATCCCGATGTTGCCGCCCGGCAGCGGCAATCTCGGCGACGTTTGGAGTGTGTTTGCCCACGACGACGGAGCCGTGTTCGTAACCTCTCATTCCGTCCTGATCTGGGATGGAACGCGTTTTCAAACGCACCAGCTGCCGGGCGGGCGGCGAATCCTCGCGACGGAGTCCGATGGCAAAATCTACATGAGCAATTTGCTCAAGGGGATTCTTGTTCTGGAAGGTGGGGAACTGAAGCCGCTGGTCTCCGCATCTGCTATCAACAGCTCCGGCTGGTTCTGGTTGGAGAAGTCCGGCAACGGCTGGCTGGTTGTTTCGAGCCAGGGTCTCGCACGTTTTTCCAACGGCAATTTCAGCATCATCCCTTCCCCCGCCACTACTTTTATTCAGCAACACATTGTCGGATGGGCCGTCCGGCTGCACACCGGGAGCATTTGTGTTTCCACCATTGATGCGGGTCTGGCGGTGTTCACCGACTCGGGAGAAATCAAGCACTTTGTGACGCAGAAGGATGGCTTGCTGACCAACAGCGTCGAAACTGTTTATCCCGCGGCTGACGGCAGCGCGTGGATTTCGTCTGAACTCGGCCTATCGCGGGCATTGCTCGATTCCGGCATCTCCTTTTTCGACACACGTGAAGGTTTGGCGGCAAAGGGCATCGTCGGCATGACCGAAAGCAGTGACCGTTTGCTTGTTTCAACGCTCGGGGGCGCCTTCGAGCTTCCTCTCGGAGGGGATTCAAATTCAGAATTCAAACCGCTTACCGCTCTGTCAGGCTTGCATTGTCGCGATCTGGTGGCGAGCGGCGACGCCATCTACGTTGCGGGTTACAAACGGATCGACCGACTCAAAGGAGGCCAGTGCTACCCCGCCATTTTTACCGACGATGACGTCCTGTTGCTTCAGGCCTCCGACCTGCAGCCCGGCACATTCCTCGCTGCTGATGGCTGGGACGTGGTTCGCTTGAAACCGACTGCCTCCGGTACACTGCAAGCAACCAAGCTGGCCCGCCTGCCAGATACTCCAAACTCGCTGGCCGAAGATTCGAGAGGAACAGTGTGGGCTGGAACTTCATCTCGTGGCATCTTCCAGACTCGATCTGCCAATTCGGGTTCACCCACTCCATTTTGTGATGCCGATGGCAAACCTTTCACCGGACGCAGCCTCGTCGCCCGCGTCGGATCGAAGGTCGCCATTTGCACCGAAAGTGGTGTGTTGCTGTGCGGCGACGACTCTTCACCAGAAATTCCGGTCGGTAACAGCCCACACGCCGCTCCCGTCGAAGCGTCGAACCCAGACCCAGCCGGCCGAATCTGGATCGCCTATCCCAGCCCATTCAATGACGGCGCGCGCGTCGACATCATCGGTCGCCTGTCCGTCGATCCCCAAGGCCTCGGTCATTGGATTGGATTTCCCATTCCGGGCCTTGCCACTGTCGGAGATATTTCGCGCCTCTACGTCGACCACCACGGCATCCTGTGGATCGGTGGCAGCAGCGGCCTCCTCCGGATTGAACCGGAAAAGCTCCAACCCGTCGCCGCGCCCCACGTTCCCGTCATTCAAGCCACCGTCGCCGCCGGAACCGAGCTCCCATGGAGCCACAACACCGCGGCGCTCGACTTCGGCTCCGTCGAGTTTGCTCGTCGCGAAGCCGTCCGGTTTCAAACCCGGCTGCTTCCCGGCACCGGCGACTGGTCCGAGCCCACCGACAACAGCCACCTGACCCTCGCCGGCTTGCGCGACGACGCCTACGATTTCGAAGTCCGGACGATCAACGACGCGGGTCTCACCAGCCCGCCGGCGACCTGGCATTTCACCGTCCTGCCGCCGTGGTATCGCACGAAATACGCCTACGGCGCATGGGCGCTGCTGTTGCTCGGCGCCTGCGTCGGCATCATCCAGTGGCGCTCCGCCTATCTGCGCCAGCGCAACCTCCGCCTCGAGGAACTGATCCAGAAGCGGACCGAGGAGCTCCAGAAGGCCAACGCCGCCAAGTCCGAGTTCCTCGCCAACATGAGCCACGAAATCCGGAACCCGATCTCCGGCATCGTCGGCCTCTCGATCGCGATGGACGACACCGCGCTCACCGGCCGGCAACAGCAGCTCATGGATTCGATCCGGAGCTGCGCCTCGCTGCTCGCCACGCTCGTGGACGACGTCCTCGACTTTTCCAAGATCGAGGCCGGCCGGATCGAGCTGCGCCCCGCGCCGTTCAACCTCCGCGCGACGCTCGAGCAATGCACCGCGATGGTCGCCGAGGAAATTCGCGACAAGAGCGGCAGCCTTTCGCTGATCATCGCGCCCGAGCTCCCCGTCCGCTTCATCGGCGACGCGTCGCGCGTGCAGCAGATCATCGTCAACTACCTCACGAACGCGCTCAAGTTCAGCCCCGGCAAACCCATCATCGTCGGCGCCGAGCCGGCGGGGCCGGGCCGCGTCCGCCTCTACGTGAAGGACCGCGGCCCCGGCCTGAGCGAGGCGGACATCGCCGTGCTGTTCACCAAGTTCACCCGCCTCGAGCGCGCGCGCACCGGCAACATCCGCGGCACCGGCCTCGGCCTCGCCGTCTGCCGGCTGCTCGCCACCAAAATGGGCGGCACCGTCGGCGTGGATTCCAAGCCCGGCGACGGCTCGCGCTTCTGGGTCGAGCTGCCCCTGCCGATCGCGCTCGACACCGCGCCGCCGCCCGACCCGGCCGCCGCCATGCCCGCCGTGCCGCTGCGCGCGCTGATCGTCGAAGACATCGACTACAACGGCGTCGCGATGCAGGCCGTGTTGCGCAAGCTCGGCATCGATTCCGAAATCGTCACCGACGGGCCCAGCGCCCTCGCGCGGATGCTGAACTCGACCTACGACGTCGTTTTCATGGACTGGAATCTCCCCGGCATGATCGGCACCGAGGTCGTGTCACGCTATCGTTCGCTCGAGCCGGCCAACCGGCGCACGATCATCATCGCCACCACCGCCTACTCGCAGGACATGAACCGCGAGGCCTGCCTGCAGGCCGGCATGGACGCATTCATCTCGAAACCGTTCACGCCCGAAAAAATCGGCGCCGCCCTCGCCGACTTGCGCGAGTCGCGCCGCGCGGCCGCATCGGTCGAGATCCGCAGCTCGATCGAGAACAGCGCCGTGTTCGCCGGGCTCGACCTGCAGTTTCTGCGTTTCGCCGGCGCCGATTCGTCGGACGGCATGCGCGAGGTGATCGACCGTTACCTCGCGACATTTCGCGACGACATCGCCGCCGGCTGGCAGGCGCTCGAAAACAGCAGCTCCCCGGCGCAACTCGGCACGATCGCCCACCGCCTCTGCAATCACGCCCGCATGGTGAAGGCCGAGACGCTGATCCGGCTGTCGACCGAACTCGAGTCCAACGGCGGCCTCTCCCGCGCCGAGCGGCGCAACGTCCTGACCGAGATCGAGCGCGAGTTCGTGCGCGTCAGGGATATTTTGGACTCAATCCGCTCTTCGGCGCAACCTGCGTGAACCCGTGCTCCACGGCGAACGCGATCAGCTTCGGCGTGCCCTTGATGTTCAGCGCGTGCATGATGTTGCTGCGGTGCGTCTGCACCGTGCGGGGCGAGAGGTTCAGCCGCTCGGCGATTTCGTCGTCGCTCAGCCCCTGGCCGATCAGCGAGAGGATCGCCCGCTCCCACTCCGTGAGCAGTTTCGTGAATGACTGCGGATCCTTCCGCCGCGCGATCTTCGCGCTCTGGAACGCCTCCGAATAATACGCGCGGCCCGCCTCGATCGCGATCAGCGCATCACGCAGCGTCTCGACCGTGTTCGAATTCTTGTCGATGAAGCCGTGCACGCCGGCCTTCTCGACGCGGAACAGCGTGTAGTCGTCGCAATGCGAGGAGAGCACGAGAATCTTCAGCTCCGGCAGCTCCGTCAGCACCCGGTCCGCGACATTGAACCCATCCATGTCCGGCAGCGAGAGATCGAGGATGACCGCGTCCGGCTTCCGCGCCAGGATCATCGCCACGGCCTCGCGCCCGGACTCGGTTTCACCCATCACTTCGTGGCCGAACTGAGTCGTGCAAACCTTCCGGATCACGTCGCGAAACATCAAGTGGTCTTCGACGATGATGATTCTCACACATCCAACTCAAGCGACCGCCGTCAGTCGGCACAAACCAGAATTCGCCGGATGCCACGCTTCGTGGCTCCCGCCGGCGCGGGCGGCGTCAACAAAGAGAACGAGACGGCACTGGCCGCCCTCCCCGGCACCCGCACACTGCCGTCGCCGGAAACCGAAAAACGTTTTGGCGTTTTTCGCCATTTCCGGGCATCTCTCCCCCGGTGGTCGGCGCATCCCGCGCCGCGCCGCCGTCCCCCCCCCCAATGCGTTTCATCTCCTCCGTCCACCCCGACGATTCCGTTGCGCTGAACACCGCCGCGCTGCGCGAACGATTTCTCCTCTCCGGCCTTTTCGCCGCCGGCCAGGTGAACCTCGCCTGTTGGGAAGTCGACCGCACC
>DASZPP010000074.1:0-10598 GCA_035549975.1 Opitutus sp. | reverse complement strand
CCTTTTCCCGCCACGTCTGCCGCGGATTTTCCGCCCGAGGTCTCCGTCGCCTCCGCCCGACAACTGCTTGGCGACGAGAATTCGCGCGCCCTCCTGATCGATGTTCGCGAGCCGTGGGAAACGCAAATCTGCCAGGTCGCGAATTCCACTCTCATCCCGATGCGCCGGATTCCGGAGTCGCTTTCGTCGCTGCCGCGCGATCGTTACTTGCTGATTCTTTGTCACCACGGCTCGCGCAGCCGGCAGGTCACCGGGTTTCTCCGCGACCGTGGCTTCACCGCCGTCAGCAACGTCGCCGGCGGCATCACCGCCTGGGCGGAGCAACTCGATCCCGGCATGCCGCGCTATTGAATCAGCCCGCGCGCAATTCCGGATGCGCCGCGGCATACTCGCGAGCGTAGATCGCGAACGCCGCTTTCAGCCGCGCCGTCACCGTGTCCGGACCAACCTTGAAGCGATGATCGTCGATCGCCCCGACCGGCGTGAAGTCTTTCGTCGTCGACAGCAAAAAACATTCGTCCATCTGCGCCGCATCCCCGGGCCGGATCGCCGTTTCGCGGGCGCGAATGCCCGCCCGCACCGAAACCTCGCCGAGCAGCAATTCGCGTGTGATGCCGCCGAGAATCCCCGCCGACAGCGGTGGCGTCAGCACTTCACCAGCGCGCACAAACGCGATATTCGACACCGCGGACTCCGCGATCTCGCCCGACAGATTGGTGATCACCACATCATCCGCCTCGCGGCCGCGCGCCTCGCGCAGGCAGAGAATATTGTTCAGGTAATTTCCGGTCTTCCACGCCGGGTTCAGGCTCTCCGTGGGATTCCGGCGCAACGAGCGCGCCAGCGAGAGCTTCAGGCCGGCGCGCAGCTTGTCTTCGGTGTGCCCCTTGTTCGCCTGCACAAGCAAGACGTAGTCGGACTGGTCGGCGAGTTTGACGTCCAGCCCGATCGCGCCGGCGCCGCGGGTGACCTGCAGCCGGATGTAGATATCTCCCCCTGTTCCGGCCACCGCGCGATAGGCCGCGATCGTCCGCTTGATCTCGTCGAGCGCGGCGTGGGCGCTGAACGGCAGCGCGAGGTCGAGCGCCGCCGCCGAACGTTCGAGCCGTCGCCAGTGCTCCTCCCAGGCGAAGATCGCGTCATGATAAGTCCGCCAGACTTCGTAGATCGCGTCGCCATAAAGGAAGCCGCGGTTCAGCGGGGTGATCGACGGTGTCCGCGCGTCATGCAACCGGCCGTTCGAGCAGGCCTGGACGTAGGAAAGTGTTGCGGTCATCGCGGAACGTTGGCGCAGGTGCGGCCGGAACAAAATAAAAAAGCCCCCGCTTGCACGGGGGCGGGAAAATTTTCGCGCGACCGGGGCCTACTTCTTCCGCGCCTTGACGAGCCCGAGCTCCTTCTTGATGTTTTGCACGCTCGGCAGCGAAATCCCGACGGCCTTGGCGATCGCGGCGCCGGTCTTGCCGCCCTCGACGAGTGATTTCACCTTCGCCTTCGTGTCCGCCGTGATGACCGCGCGCCGCCGGCGCTTGCCGCCAGCCGCCGCCGCTTTCGCCGGCGCGCGCCCACGCCCCCGGCCCCTTCCCCGCGAAACCGACTGCACCGCGGCCACGAAGGCCTGCACGCTGTCGAATCCATATTTTTCGGGCAGAGACGCGAGCTCCTGATTCAGCTCCGTCTCGATGCTCTTTTCGAGTTCAGCTACCTTGGCTTTCGTAATCGCCAGTGTCTTAATTTTGTCTGTAATCATAAAACGGCCACACGATAAAGGCACCCTTTCGTATAGCAAGCTCACTATAGCGATTGCGCTTGGTGCCACCATACTACAAATCCCCGATGCGGGCCTGCGGCGCCCGCCCGTGCGAAGACGCTTGCGCATTGCGTGCGGCCGCTGAATTTACTCCGACCTCATGGCCCGCATTCCACTCGAGGACAATTTCGACGATATCATCAACAAGGCCCAGCGTGGCCTGCAGGTTCCCGACCCGGAACTCGCGCAGCGCGCCGAGATCACCCTCGACGACTTGCGCGCCGTGAAATCCGGCCGTCCGCTGGTCCCGGTGATCCGCCGCGTCGCGCGTCATCTCGATCTCGGTCCCGACGCCCTCGAGGTCTCCTCCCGGAAGGAATGGTATCCCGAGCAGCCGGCGTTTTCCGGCGGCTTCGCCGCATTCAACACGATGTTCGGCGACATGGCGGTGAACAGTTATCTGGTCTGGGATGCCCGCTCGAAGCTCGCCGCGGCGTTCGACACCGGGGCCACCGCGGAACCGATGCTCGATACGATTCGCGCCGAGAGGCTCACCGTGCGCATGCTGTTTCTGACCCACACGCACGAGGATCATGTGGCCGATCTCAATCGGCTGGCCGGCGAAACCGGCGCTGAAGTCTGGTCCAGCGAACGCGAGCCGGCGGACTTCGCGGGAGCCCAAACGTTTCGCGAAAACGCTCATTTTCATCTCGGCGCACTCGCGATCAAGACGCTGCTCACCAGCGGCCATTCGCCGGGGCTCACGACTTTTTATATTACCGGCCTCGACCGCCCGCTCGCGATCGCGGGCGACGCCATCTTCGCCGGCTCCCTCGGCGGCAGTGCCACGCACTACGGTGAACAGAAACAAAACACGCGCCGGAAAATCCTCACGCTCCCCCGCGACACCGCCTTGGCCTGCGGCCATGGCCCGCTGACCTCCGTCAGCCAGGAATTGCAGCACAATCCATTTTTTGCCCGCTAGCCGCGGCGGCGCCCGGTGCTGGTTTCCCGACGAGCATCGGGCCGTCCTCCGTCCCGAAGCGTCGCCGAATTCCTCCGAGTTTTGGTTAGACACCCCTGCGCGAGTGGCCTTTTCTCGGTAACCACCAGCCCAAATGCACCGGAAGACAGTCCTGATCCTTTCGCTTTCGATCAGCTTGGTCGCGGCGCTCATCGCCATCGCAATGCAGGACGATCTGCGCGAGCGACTGGGCAACTCCTACTGGGTGCTGGGCCTCGCGATCATCGGTTGCGTGTTGCTGGTGCTCAGCGGCTATGTCTGGGACCGGACGGTCATGCAGCGGGTGCGCTCGTTGCGCGTGTCGGCGACCACGCCCGGCCCGGAGGAGTCCGACAACGACAACGATCCCGACGAGATCATCGGCCTCGCGCGCAAGATCGAGCGCATGGCCCGCTCGCTGCAAAACGTCGAGGCGAGCTACCGCGGCATCGTCGAGGACCAGGTCGACCTGATCTGCCGCTACCGGGCCGACGGCCGCCTCACTTTTGTCAACGGCGCCTACACCCGCGCGTTCGGGCGCAAACGCACCGAGCTGATCGGCACGCTCTTCCCCTATCTCGATTCCGCGCCGGCGGTCAGCGACGCCCCGGCGACTTTCGAACGCGAGGTCGAGTTCGCCGGCGGCTCGCGCGCCTGGCTGCAATGGACGCAGCGCGCGATCAAGGACAGCCATGGCGCCACGATCGAATATCAGGCCGTCGGCCACGACCTGACTTCACGCCGCGATGCCGAGGCCGCCCTCACGCGCGCGAAGGAAGCCGCCGAGGAAGCCGACCGGGCCAAGAGCGAATTTCTCGCCATGGTCAGCCATGAGATCCGCACGCCGATCAACGGCGTGATCGGCTTCGCGCGGCTCCTCGACGATACGCCGCTCTCCTCCTCGCAGCGCGAACATGTCGCCATGATCCACTCCAGCGGCCTGGCGCTCGAAAAACTGATCGCTGACATTCTCGACCTTTCGAAAATCGAGGCCGGCAAGGTGGAGATCGAGCACGCCGCATTCTCGCCGCATCGCTGCGCCGAGGAGGTGTGCGCGTTTTTCGCCGATCAAGCGCGCGCATCGGCGCTGAAACTCGACCTGCGCGTCGATCCCTCCGTGCCGCCCGTCGTCACCGGCGACGTCAACCGCATCCGCCAGATTCTCGTCAACCTGATCGGCAACGCCCTGAAGTTTACCGAGCGTGGCGGCGTGACCGTGCAGTTGTCGTGTTCGCGCGGCGAACCGGTCGAAACCGGCGCCCGACGCACCGCGCGGCTCTTCTTCGCGGTCACCGACACAGGCGTGGGCATTCCGCCGGAGAAACTCGCCATGCTGTTTCAACCGTTCACCCAGGTCGATTCCTCGGCGCGCCGCCGCCGCGAGGGCACCGGTCTCGGCCTGCTCATCTCGAAACGGCTCTGCGAGCTCATGGGCGGCACGGTTTCCGTGGAAAGCCGCCCGGGCGAAGGCTCGACCTTCCGGTTCTCCGTGCTCACCGACTACCAGTCCAGCGGGAGCGAAGTTCCGTTTGCGACCGCGAGCGCGCCCCATCCGGTGGCGGGTTGAATCGACCTTCGCGATGACTCGCCGTCGATGAGGCTGCGCCGGCTGGCGAATTTCACGAACGAGCCGACAGCCCATTTCAGTTCTTGCGGCGCCGATTTTTTTCCTGCAACGTGCGCCGCTTTTCGCCCGGTGCGGTAGCCAAGTGGTAAGGCCGAGCTCTGCAAAAGCTCTATTCGGCGGTTCGATTCCGCCCCGCACCTCCACCTTTCGCGACGCGAAAGGCGGCCGCCGTCGCCGCACCGACAGCATGCTTGCCGCGGACGCTTGGCTTCCTCATTCGTTGACGGTCTTTTTCGCATGCCCACCACCCTTTTCACCATCGCCAACCAGAAGGGCGGCGTCGGCAAAACCACCACGGCGGTCAACCTCGCCGCCGCACTCGCCGAGAAAAAGATCCCCGTCCTTCTCGTCGATCTCGACCCCCAGGCCAATGCCACGAGCGCCGTCGGCATCGAGAAACAGCCCGGCAAGAGCCTTTACGCCCCGTTGCACGGTGAAGGCCGCGCGGCCGACATGATCGTGCCGACCGCGGTCGAGCATCTCGCGCTTCTTCCCAGCGAGGAGGATCTCGCCGCCGCCGAAATGGAGCTCGCCCAGACCGGCGGCAATTATCTCGGCAAGCTGCGCGCGGTCCTCGACCCCGTGCGCACGTCCGGCGCCTATCGCGCGATCATCATCGATTGCCCGCCCGCACTCGGCATGCTCTCGATGAACAGCCTCGCTGCCGCCGACTTCCTCCTCATCGCGCTGCAATGCGAATACATGGCTCTCGAGGGCCTGGGCCAGATTCTGCGGAACGTCGAGCGCCTGAAGGAGGCCCATATCAACGACCATCTCGATCTCGGCGGCGTCATCATGACGATGTTCGACATGCGCACCAACCTCTCGCGCCAGGTCGTCGACGAGGTGAAAAAGCACCTTCCCGACAAGGTCTTCAAGACCGTGATTCCCCGCACCGTCCGCCTCAGTGAGGCGCCGAGTTTCGGCAAAACCATTTTCGCCTACGACAACGCCAACCCCGGCGCCACCGCTTACCGCAACCTCGCGAAGGAAATGATCGAGCGTTTTGAGCTGAAGGATTCCGTCGAACGCTGAGGGTTGAGAGCGTCCGTTATGTAAACGACGCTCGTCACGTCCCACTTCTCCGGACGATCGTCGCCCCACTCTCAACCTTTCCGCCGTCCTCCGCCATGGCTCGATCTCTCAGCTCTCAGCTCTCGGCTCTCAACTGGATCGAGAAATATCGCCACTCGTTCCTGATCGGACTGCAGAGCAATCTCGTCTATCGCTGGAATTTCGCGATCCGCGGTTTCTTCTCCCTGTTTCACCTCGCCGTCGTGTTCATCCTCTGGGGCGCGGCCTACGCCAGCGCCAAGGACATCGGCGGCTTCAGCCTGCGCCAGACACTCACCTATTTCGTCACCCTGCTCGTGCTGCAGTTCTTCGTCAGTGCGTTCAACGAGGACTACCAGATCAGCGAGGAAATCCGCAACGGCCTCATCAACCAGTTTCTCCTGAAACCGATCAACTACTTCGCGTATCGGTTCAGCATTTTTCTCTCCGCTCGGCTGGTCAGCGGCGCGCTCGTCTTCGTCCCGCTCCTCATCGCGATGCCCGTCCTGCACTCGACGCTGACCTACCCCGTCGAGGGCTGGCGCCTCGCGCTCGGCCTGCCCGCCCTGGCGATGTCGGCGCTGATCCAATTCAGCATCGCCTACTGTTTCGGCCTGCTGACGTTCTGGCTGCTCGAGATCCAGGGCTTCGTGATTCTCTCCATGGCGGTGGAGGCCGTGCTCGGCGGCCAGGTGTTTCCGCTCGACCTGCTGCCGGGCGGGGTTTTCCGCGCCGCGCAATTTCTCCCGTTCTACTACCAGATGTATTTTCCCGCCGCGATTTTCACCGGCCGGCTGCGCGACCCCGCGATCGCTGCGCAAAATCTCGGGATCGAGTTCTGCTGGGTGCTCGTCCTCCTCGCGCTGGCCCATTTCCTCTGGACTCGCGGGCTGCGCCGCCACACCGCTGTCGGCGGGTGATTTTTCACCACGAATGGACCCGAATTCACCCAGTTCCTTTGCGATCCCGCGAGATCATCGCGTAGCGGCAGGCCTCCGTGCCTGCCGGCCTTCGTGCCTTGAGCACGGCAGGCAGGGACGCCTGCCGCTACCCGCAGACGGCGAGGGGATTCGTGCGCGTTCATGTCCATCCGTGGTTCGTTCCCGATGCTCCACTACCTGAAAATCTGGCTCGCCAGCGCGCGTTATTCGGTTGTCCGCACCATGATGTTTCGCGGCGATTTCATCGTCTGGTCGCTCGTCGAGCTGTTTTGGATGGCGGTGAACATCCTGCTCATCTCCGTCATCTACGCGCACACGAACTCCGTCGCCGGCTGGAGCGAATACCAGATGCTGCTCCTCGTCGGCACCTCGATGCTGATCCAGCGTTTCCTGATGGGATTTTTCTGGAGCAGCATCTTTGAGATGGGCCGCAATGTCCGGACCGGCAACTTCGACTTCTTCCTCGCACAGCCGGGCAACATCATGTTCATGGCGACCACACGGAAACTCGACCTCGACGGACTCGTCAACTCGATCGTCGCCACCGCCATCATCGTCTATTCCGCCCATCGGCTTCACCTCCACCCCGGTTTCGGCGCGATCGCGCTCTACCTCGTCATGGTGTTCTGCGGGCTCGTCATCCACTACAGCATCCTGGTGATGTCGATCTCGCTCGTATTTTGGATGACGAGCGCCCAAGGCGTGGAAGGCAGCTACTTCGTGTTGACGGAATTCTCCCGCCTTCCGCGCGAGGCGTTCACCGGCCTGATCACGCGCGTGCTTTTCGTCTGGGTGCTGCCGGTCGTCGTGGTGAGCAATGTCCCCGCGCAAACCCTCCTCCACGGCTTCAATCCCGTCTGGGAGTTCTGGCTTTTCGCCGCCGCCGCCGTGTGGTTCACCGCCGCAATCGTCGTGTTTCACCGCGGCCTCCGCCGCTACACCAGCGCGTCGTCGTAATACCCGGCTCCCCAAAGCCGCCGCGGCGATCGCGACCGCGTTTCGCTGCTACTCCGATTTCAACGTTTCCAACGCCGCGCGCGCGGCCGACTCCTCGGCCGACTTTTTCGATGTTCCGCGCCCGCAACCAAGCAGCCGGTCGAAGAGAAACACCGCGACCTCGTAGGCCCGCTGGTGATCCTTTCCTTCGGCGGCGGTGACCTCGTAGCGCAGCGCGTTGTTGCCGTGCTTCGGCTGGACGAGCTCCTGCAACCGGCCCTTCGGGTTTTCCGTGTCTTCGACGCCGGCGAGATGCGCGGGCAAATCGCCGTAAAGGCCGAGAACGATCCGGCGGGCGGTGACGAAATTGCTGTCGAGATACAGTGCGCCGATGAGCGCCTCAAACGCATCCTCCAGCGCTCCCGCCCGCTGGCGCCCGCCGGCGGTTTCCTCGCTGGTTCCAAGCCGCAGGCACGCATCGAGTCCGAGCGTGCGCGCAAGCCCGGCGAGAAAAGCACCCTTCGTCAGCGCCGCACGGTCCCGGCTGAGCGGCCCCTCGCGGCTGCCGGGATAGAGCTCGAAAAGCGTTTCGGTCAGGATGAGTTGCAGCACGGCGTCGCCGAGAAACTCCAGGCGCTCGTTGCTCTCGGCGACGTCCGGATGTTCAGGCAGGTAGGAAGTATGCGTGACGGCGCGTTCCAGCAGCGCTGCGTCCCGAAACGTGTAAGTCAGGCGTGCCTGCAGCTGATCGAGCGAAGAAGATGAATCGGCCACGGGAAAATTGTCTCCGGATTGAAGAAGCCTGCCCGTCCAACTCAAAGCAGAAATCACCACCCGTGTTTCTCCCGGATGCCGTCGGGCAGTGGAATCGAGGAAAAATACTTCCCGCGCCTCGTCGTTTGCGCATGCTCGCCGGCGTGGACGCAATCCCGGCCTCGCCTTCCAATCTTTCCGGCCCGCTCGAGCATTTTCGCGCGACCGCTCGGCGGCTTCCGCTGCATCCCCTGGAGAAAACCCTGCTCTGGATTGTCGCGGCGCACCTGATGTTCCTGCCGTGGGCCCTCGGCGCGATGAAATGGTGGGCGCAAGCGGTCAGCTTGGCGCTCGCCGTTCTGGGGTTCGCCGTCGCCCTGGTGCCGCGCAACTATTCCGAGGAGTTCACGACCGGCACGCGATTTCGCCTCGTGATTTGGCCGCGGCTCTTGCGATTCCCCATCTTCTGGGCGGGCCTTGCTCTCCTCGCCTACATTGCGGTTCAAGGCCTCAATCCCGCCTGGACCTACGTGTCCAACGCCCGGGGCTGGTGGATGCAGTCGCGCGCGCATATCACGTGGCTGCCAAGCGGCGTGGACGGGCCGTTCTTCTTCGGCGGCGGGCCATGGCGGACCTTGATCGACTATGCCTCCCCCTGGCTGGTGGTCTGCTCGCTTTGGATCGGTTTCAGCCGCCGACGCACGGTGCAATACCTCTTGATTGCACTCTCAATCAACGGACTGGCGCTCGCGCTTTTTGCCCTTACGCAGCGGCTCACGGGAGCCCGGCGTATTTACTGGGCCCTGCCTTCACCAAATCCGGCGTTTTTCGGCCCGTTCGTCTACAAGAACCACGCCGGAGCCTATCTGCTGCTTGTGCTCGCACTCAGCTTCGCGCTGGCTTCGTGGTATTTCCTGCGCGGCCTCCGCCGCTTGGAAAAATCAAACCCCGCCGGCCTCTTCGTCTTCTTTGGTGCCGTTGCCGCCGTTGACATTATGATCAGTTACGCGCGAGGCGCGACGATCACCATGGTGGCATTCCTCGCCGTCGCCATGATCTCGTTTGTTTTTTATCAGTTTCGGCATCCGACCTTGCTGCGCAAACCGATCGTCCTCGCGCTCCTCCTCGTCGGCTTCGGAGCATTTCTCGTCACCAGCCTGCAAACACTCGCCGTGAACCACGCGTGGAATCGCATGCAAAAGCTATTCGACGAAACCGACCTGTCGATTAGTTCACGCGAGCTCGCCACCGCCGCCACGTGGAAAATGGTTCAGGACCATCCCTGGCTTGGCGCCGGCGCGGGCAGCTTTCGCTATCTATTCCCACGCTATCAGCAGCACTACCCGGAGATTTACCGCGAAGGCCGCCAGCGCCTGTTCTGGGAAAACGCCCACAACGATCTCGTCCAGTTTCCCGCCGAGCTTGGCATTGCCGGCTGCGCCATTTTTGCCTTCGGGTTCGGATTTTGGGCGTGGCGCCTCTGTCGCGCCTATTTCTGGGAAAATCCGCTTAGCCTCCTCGTTACCGCCGGACTTCTGCTGCTCGTGGCCCATAGCTGGACCGATTTTCTTTTCGAAAACCCGGCCGTTCTCATCACTTGGTGCGCCCTTTGGCCGTGCATCACCCTCTGGGCGGAATCCGAGGAAATGCGGCTGCGCGGTTAAGACAGGCTGCGCCCCGTCACGCCCGGTTCTGGTCAGACGCGACTGATCCACCCTGCAGGAATCAATCTGTGCCGCCCCTAGTCCAGGTGCGGCGTGTATTCGTGGACGAGCGACCTCAGGAACGTCTTGATTTCATTGCTCTCCAATCGATACAGGCTCTGCTCCAGTTCCTGCAACGCCGCCACTCCGTTGTGCCCGCCGTTGCCGTTGGCGACGAAGCGCATGACCTTGGGATGCGTCGTCGGCACGTGCTCTTCCGTCCGGTGCTGCAGTTCCTCGAACAACTTTTCTCCCGGCCGCAATCCCGTGAATCGGATCTCGATATCCTCGCCCGGCCGATAGCCGCTCAACTCGATCATCTGCCGTGCGAGATCGACGATCTTCACCGGGTGCCCCATATCGAGCACGAAGATTTCTCCGCCGGCGCCCAGGACGCTGCTCTGCAGCACGAGCCCGACCGCTTCGGGAATCGTCATGAAATAGCGCGTCACGTCGGGATGAGTCACAGTCACCGGCCCGCCGAGCGCGATCTGCCGCTTGAAAATCGGCACGACGCTGCCCGACGACCCGAGCACGTTGCCAAACCGAACCGCGATGAACTTCGTTTGCGGATTTTCCGCCTGCACCGATTGCAGTTGGATTTCCGCCAAACGCTTCGTCGCACCCATGACGCTTGTCGGGTTGATCGCCTTGTCCGTCGAGATGAGCACGAATGCCTCCGCGGCATGCTTCGCCGCCATCTCTGCGACCAGCCGCGTGCCCAGCACATTGTTCCGAAACGCCTCCGCCGGCTGCCGCTCCATCAGGAAGACATGCTTGTGCGCCGCCGCATGGAACACGATCGCAGGCTTGTATCGCGAGAACACGAACT
>DASZPP010000073.1:0-2568 GCA_035549975.1 Opitutus sp. | reverse complement strand
GGAGACCCCGCCCTACATCAGGCGGAGGCGCAAGCGCCCGTCTGCACCGACTGCCACACGGCGCACGACATCGAGAAACCGGCGACGGCGCATTTCAAGGCGAACAGCGACCTGAGCTGCGGCCGGTGCCACGAGGACCGCCTCGAGCACTATCGCGAGACCTATCACGGCAAGGCGATGGCGCTCGGCCAGCCGAACCGCGCGCCGGCGGTCGCGGCGTGCTACGACTGCCACGGGCACCACGACGTGTTCCCGGTGAGCGACCCGCGCTCGCACCTTTCCAAAGGCCGGATCGTCGCGACGTGCCAGCAATGCCATCCGGGCGTGAACGCGAAGTTCACCGAATACCAGCCGCACGCGAACCCGCTGGACAAGGTCAACTACCCGGCGCTGCACCAGGTCTTCCTCTTCATGACGGCGCTGCTGATCGGCGTGTTTTCATTCTTCGGCGTGCACACCGTGTTCTGGCTGTTCCGTTCGCTCTATCTCTATCTCCACGATTCGAAGTCGTTCCGCGAGGCGAAGGTCCATGCGCGGGTGGACGACGAGACGTTCACGCGGTTCACGCCGTTCGAGCGCACGCTGCACCTGATGATGGTGACGAGCTTCCTCACGCTCGTGATCACGGGCATGCCGCTGAAGTTCTACTACACGGACTGGGCGAAATGGATGTTCCGCGTGATCGGCAGCGCGGAGGTCGCGCGGACGCTGCACCACTACGCCGCGATCGTGACCTTCACGTATTTCATCCTGCACGTGGCGAGTCTGGTGCCGCACTTCTGGCGGCAACGGCGCGACCTGCGCGATCCGGCGACGGGCCGGTTCGCGCTGAAGCGCGTGTGGTCGGCGGTGTTCGGGCCGGACTCGATGGTGCCGTCGGTGCAGGACGGGCGCGATTTCATCGCGCACCAGAAATGGTTTTTCGGCAAGGGCCCGCGGCCGCAGTTCGACCGCTGGACCTACTGGGAGCGCTTCGACTACTTCGCCGTGTTCTGGGGCATCGCGATCATCGGGTTCTCGGGGCTGATCCTGTGGTTCCCGAAGTTCTTCACGCACTTCCTGCCCGGCTGGGTGATCAACATCGCGATGGTCGTGCACTCGGACGAGGCGCTGCTGGCGGCCGGGTTCATCTTCTCATTCCATTTTTTCAACACGCATTTCCGGATCGAGAAGTTCCCGATGGACACGGTGATCTTCTCCGGCCGCATTTCGAAAACGGAAATGCTCCACGAGCGGAAGCGCTGGCATGACCGGCTGCTCGCCGCCGGCCGGCTCGAGCTTTACCGGGTCAAGTCCGACGACTGGGAAGGCCGCAAGAACATCGCGAAGACGATGGGCTTTCTCTTTTTCGGCACCGGCCTGGTGCTGCTGGCGCTGATCGTCTACGCGATGATCTCGCGGCTGGCCCACTGATTTTTTTCCCGCCGGCGTCCAACCGATGCGCAGCCCGGGCCCGGCAACACACGCGCAGCCGCCGCAAAAGATGCAGCAAGCTTTGCGTTCCACTCGCCAAGGAATGCGCAGCCACTTTGCGCGGTATTTCCGATAATCATCCCGACAGGTGGAAGTCCGCCCGGACGACCATCACCGACCAAGCCCCGCTCCATAAATCTCATGATCCCTCGCATTCGCTGGACCCGAAACACGCTGCTCTACGGCGGCATCGCCGCCTGGGGATTGTTGCTGATCTCCTGCGTGTCCACCAACCGCAGCATCGTCGCCCCGCCGGACATCGCGGGCGCCAAATTCGTCGGCTCGAAGGCCTGCGCGGAATGCCATGACGACATCACTGGCCGGTTTCACGACGCCACGCACGCCAAGCTGATGGCCCCGGGCGAAAACGCCAAGGACATCGGCTGCGAGTCCTGCCACGGCCCGGGCAGCCTGCACGTGAAGGCGGGCGGCGGCGCCGGCACGATCGTCAACCCGCGCAAGTCGCCCGAGACCTGCTTCCAGTGCCACGCGGAGCTTCGCGGCGAGTTCGCCCTGCCGAACAGCCACCCGGTCCTCGCCGGCAAGATGAGCTGCAGCGACTGCCATGACCCGCACGAGGGCAGCGCCCGGCCCGGCGGCGGCACCAAGCTCACGCAGCTCAACGAGACCTGCATCAAGTGCCACGCCCAGCAGGGCGGCCCGTATGTCTTCGAGCACGAGGCGCTCCGCGAGGGCTGCACGAGCTGCCACGCGCCGCACGGCTCCGTCAACGCCAAGATGCTCACCGTCCGCAACCAGAACCTCTGCCTGCAATGCCACTACCAGCAGCAGACCGCGGCCGGCCAGCTCCTGATCGGCGGTCGCGACCACGCCGCCTTCGTCAACCGCGGCACCTGCTGGAGCGCCGGCTGCCACGAGGCGGTTCACGGCTCGCACGTCAACTCGTCCCTGCGGTTCTGACCCGGCCGGACATCCAACTGGAGACCACCTCAATGAATCCAATGTTTTCCTCCCTTCGCACCGCGACGCTGGCGCTGGCGTGCGCCGGCCTCGGATTGACCGCGGGCCTCATGCGCGCGGCGGACGATGCCGCCAGCTACGACAACTATATCAACCTTGCCGCCGGCGGCGCCG
>DASZPP010000072.1:0-4580 GCA_035549975.1 Opitutus sp. | reverse complement strand
TGCAGCCCAACGATGCTTCGGTTTACTCGTCGCTCGGCCTGATCCAGCGCCGGCAGGGCCGCTGGGCGGAGTCGCTCGAGAATCTCCGTCGCGCCATCGAGCTCGATCCGGCCAACGTCGGCTACCTGCGCAACCTGATCGCGTCGCTGATCCACGGGCGCCGCTGGGACGACCTGCGGGCCGCGCACGAGCGGCTGATTGCGATCGCGCCGGACAAGTTGCGCGAGCGGATGGACGCCGCGTCGGACGAGTATTCCGCCACCGGTTCGACCGCGGCGGAAGACCGGCTGCTGGCCGAGCTCACGCCGGCGCAGCGCGAGACGCCGGTCGCCCTCTATTATCGGAAAGGCTGGGCGCTGCACCACCGGGACTATGTGGAATTCAAGCGGCTCGACCGGCTGCAACCGGCCTTCCCCGATGAAGAGCTCCCGGTCCTCTCGGCCGTGATCGCCGGTGGCGTTTACCAGGTCACCAACGATCCCGGGCTGCAGGCGCGCATCGCGGGGCAGCTCGCCGAAATCCGGGCGCAGGTGCAGCGCGAACCCGCGAACACGCAGGCGTGGAGCTTGCTGGCCAGCCTGGAAGGGCTGGCCGGCAACAAGGACGACGCGCGGCGGCTGGCGCAGCACACCGTCGAATTGATGCCCGAATCCCGTGACGCGCTCGATGGTCCGATCTACCGGTTCGTCGATGCCGCGGTCGCGGCCATGGTCGGGGACAAGGATCGGGCGCTCGCCGGGATCGCCCACGTGCTCAGCGTGCCCGCGCCGTTTTCGGTGGCGGACCTGCGCGCGAGTCCCGCCTGCGCGAGCCTGCGCGGCGACCCGCGCTTCGAGGCGCTGCTCGCCGACCCGAAAAACAACGCGCCGTTGTTCTGAGACGCGCGGCGAGATTTTCGCTTCGGTTTCCTTCATGATCCGCACGCCACCCTCACGTTTCCTCCCCGCGGCCGCAGTTAGGGCCGGGCATCTGCTCCCTGGCGCTCGCAGCTACGAGCGACCGCGAGCAGGAACCGGGAAATTCAGGTCGAATGGGCCGCTTCGATTCGCCGTGCTGGGCGGGTTGCTCGGCGCGCTGTTTTTCAATGCGGCCGCCGCCGCCGAACCCGCCGGGCTTTCGGCGGACCACGCGCTGGCGCGGGCGATCTACCAACAGCTGATCGAGATCAACACCGTCGGCAAAAACGGCGCCGCGCCCGCGGCGAAGGCGATGGCGGCGCGGTTGAAGGCGGCGGGTTTTTCCGATGACGAGCTCACGCTGATCGGGCCGAGCGCGCAGAGCCAGAATCTCCTCGTGCGCCTCCGCGGTAGCGGCGCGCGGCGGCCGGTGCTGTTCGTCGGTCATCTCGACGTCGTCGAGGCGCTGCGGAAGGACTGGACGACGGATCCGTTCAAGCTCGTCGAACACGGCGGTTATTTCTACGGCCGCGGCACGATTGACATGAAGGACAGCGATACAGCGATGATCGTCAGCCTGATCCGGCTCAAGCGCGCGGGCTTCGTGCCGGACCGCGACATCATCGTGGCGTTGACCGACCATGAGGAGGACGGCGGGCCGGAGAATGGCGTGGACTGGCTGCTGCGGCACCACCGCGACCTGATCGATGCGGAATACTGCATCAATCCCGACTGCGGCGGCGGCGAGTTGAAGGACGGCCGGCCGGTCGTGTTTGATTTCCAGACGGCGGAGAAAACCTATCTCACCTACCAGTTCGAGGTGACGAACAAGGGCGGCCACGCCTCGCTGCCGTCGAAGGACAACGCGATTTACCGGCTCGCGGCGGGACTCGGCCGGCTCGCGGCGTTCGACTTTCCGATCGAGCTCAACGAAACGACGCAAGGCTACTTCGGGCGCAGCGCCGCGCGAGAGACGGGGCAAACGAAGGCCGACATGCTGGCGGTGGCGCAGACGCCGCCGGACCTCGCCGCGGCGGCGCGGCTCGCGGCGGGTTCGGTTTACTACAACGCGCTGCTGCGGACGACGTGCGTCGCGACGATGCTGAGCGGCGGGCATGCGGAAAACGCGCTGCCGCAGACGGCGCGCGCGGTGTTGAACGCGCGGCTGCTGCCGGACGATTCGATCGAGTCGGTCACGGCGACGCTGAAGCGGGTGGTGGCCGACGACCAGGTCGTGGTCACGCGGCGCGACGATCACGTCGTGAGCCCGCGCTCGCCGTTGCGCCGCGATATTTTCACCATCGTGGAGAAGGTCGCGGCCAAACGCTGGCCGGGCGTCGTGGTGACGCCGACGATGTCGCCGGGCGCGAGCGACGGCACGTTCGTGCGGATGGCGGGGATTCCGGTTTACGGCGTGGCGGGATCGTTCGTCGAGCAAGACGACAATCGCGCGCATGGAAAGGACGAGCGACTCGGAGTGAAGGAGTTTTACGACGCGGTGGATTTCATGACCGATTTGATGAAGGCGCTGACGGAATAGGGTCGCGAGGCCGCATTCACTCCCATGTCTGGCGCCGTTTTCCTCAGTTACGCCTCCCAAGACGCAGCGGCGGCCCGGCGCATTTGCGACGCCCTGCGCGCGGCGGACGTGGAGGTGTGGTTCGATCAGAGCGAGCTCGTGGGCGGCGACGCATGGGACCAGAAAATCCGGAAACAGATTCGCGAGTGCGCGCTGCTGATTCCGGTGATTTCCCAGACGACGCAGGGGCGGCGCGAGGCGTATTTCCGGCTGGAGTGGAAGCTGGCGGACGAGCGCACGCACTTGATGGCGAAGGGCACGCCGTTCCTGCTGCCGGTGACGATCGACGAGACGAGCGATCGCGATGCGCTCGTGCCGGATTCGTTTCTCGCGGTGCAGTGGACGAAGGCGCCGGGCGGGGAACTGCCCGCGGCGTTTGGCGCGCGATTGAAGAGATTGCTCGGCGGCGGCATTGTAGGTCGGGGTCTCCTGACCCCGCCGCGCGGCGGTGAAACGGCGAGGTCGGGAGACCCCGCCCTACAAGCAATGGCGCGCAGTCCCCGATGGGTTAAACCGGTGCTCGTGACTTCGGCGGTGATGGTCGTTGCGGGGTTGGGCTACACGCTGAAGCGGACGCTGGGCCGGCCGGCGAGCGGGGCGGTTTCGCAAAACGCTCCGACCGCCATCGGGTCGCCTCCGGTTCTTTCCGAAGCGCGACAGTTCGCGCAGAAGGCCGATGCGCTGGCGAACCGCAACGGCGTGACGACGGAGCAGCTCGCGGCGGCGGCGGAGCTTTGCGATCGGGCGCTCGCGCTGGATGCGACGGACGGAACGGTGTGGGCGACGGCGTCGATCGTGGACACGATGCACGTGTTCACCGGCTTCGACCATTCCGAGGCGCGGCGGCAGAAGGCGCTGCGCAAGGCCGCGCGCGCGATGGCCTTGGCGCCGGGATCCGTGGAGGCGCGCTGGGCGAACGCCTATGCGCTGGGCTACGCGGGGACCCCGGCGATGCGGGTCGCGGCGATCACGATCGCGGCCGGGCTGGTGAAGGAGCGGCCGGACGACCGGCGGCTACAGATCGGCTACGGCACGCTGCTGCGCGAAGCCCGACACTATGACGAAGCGGCGGAGGTTCTCGAACGAGCGGGCGACGACCTGTCCGCCGGTTGGAATTATTTCTCCGCCGGCCGAATGGCGGATGCGCGGCGGATGGCGGACCGGGTGCTGGCGCAGGGCCCCGCGTCCGGCGGCGCGCTGCTGAAGGCCTTCGTCGAGAGCATCGGCTTCGAGGATGCGGCGGCGGGCGCCGCGGCGGTCGAACTTTTCACGCCCACCGATTTGCTGGAAGCCGATCCGTTTCGTGCGACGCTGGTGCTGGCGTTCTATCAGCGGGATCCGGAGCGGATGCTGCGGCTCGTGGCGGCGTTTCCGCAGGATTTTCTTTTTGTGAACGGGTCGGCGGAGCCCAAGCGCTACTACTCCGGGCTGGCGCACGAGATGGCCGGGCGACCCGAGGCCGCGCGCGCCGAGTGGAGCCTGGCGCTGCAGCAGGTGAACCAGCGGCTCGCGGCCCAGCCGAACGATCCGGACATGCTGGCGACGCAGGCGCTGTTGCAGGCTTGCCTCGGCGAGCGCGAGGCCGCGGTGCGGACGCTCGCGCTGTTCGACGGGGTCGCGTCCGCGTCCGACAACAGCGACCGGGAGCAAAGGATTCTGCTGCGTCTCGGGCGCAACGACGAGGCGCTGGCGCGACTGGAGACGGACCTGCGCGCCAAGAAGCCGGGGTGGCGGTTTGAGCATTTCGAGGCGCGATTCGACCCGCGGTGGGAGGCGCTGCGCAGCGATCCGCGCCTGCCGGCGTTGCTGCGGGAGACGCGCTGGCCGGAAGCGAAGCCGTTCGACGATCCCCAGCCGGTCGCCGCGCCGGCGGCCGACGAAAAATCCGTCGCCGTGCTCGCGTTCGACAATCTCAGCGACGACAGGGCCAACGAATATTTTTCCGACGGCATCAGCGAGGAGCTGCTGACGGTGCTGCAGAAGATTCCCGGGCTGCGCGTCGCGGCGCGCACGTCGGCGTTTTCCTTCAAGGGCAGGAATGCCACGGCGCAGGAGATCGGCGCGAAGCTGGGCGTGGCGAACCTCGTCGAGGGGAGCGTGCGCCG
>DASZPP010000071.1:0-8713 GCA_035549975.1 Opitutus sp. | reverse complement strand
CGCCAGCGCACCGTTCCAGTCCCGCGCATAGTAGCTTTCGAGGCCGCGGCGGAACAGATCGATGCACTCGCGCGCCTGGTCCGGCACGTCCTCCTTCAACCCGACGATTTCGAAAATCGGCACGGCCTGCGAGCGGCCCTTGACGACGATCTTGCCGAGCGGCCTGAACACCACGCGGGCCTCGCCGTGTTTTTCGCAGGCCAGCTTCGTCGTTTCGGTGCACATCGTGTAGGCGCCCCAGCTTTTCGCGCCGCTCTCCATGCGCGCGGCGAGGTTCACGTTGTCGCCCATCATCGTGTAGTTGAAGCGCGTGCGGCTGCCCATGTTGCCGATCATGCAGACGCCGGTGTTCAGGCCGATGCGCGTCCGCAACCGATGGACCAGTCCCGGCCACTTGTCGCCCTCGCTGCGCCATTTCTCCCGGAGCTCGCCGATGCGCTTCTGCACGAGCTGCGTCACCACGCACGCGCGAAACGCGTGATCGGCCGCGTCGATCGGCGCGCCAAACATCGCCACCACGGCGTCGCCGATGTATTTGTCGAGCGTGCCGCCCTCGCCCTGCACGATATCGGTGCAGGCGGTGAGATATTCGTTGAGCAACTCGGTGAGCTTGGCGGACGACATCACCTCCGAGAATGACGAGAAGCTCTGGATGTCGCTGAAATAAGCGGTGATCTCCGCATCGTGGCCGCCGAGTTCCGGATCCTTCCCGGATTCGATCATCGAGTTCACGACCGTCGGCGCGAGATAGGTGCCAAACATTCCCTTGATCCGGCCCTTCTGCTTCTCCTCCTCGACGAGCTGCCAGCCCACCGCGACGAAGCTCGTCGTGAACGCCGCGCCCAGCGGCGCGGACATCGGCAGCACGAGCTGCGAACTCTTGAACAGAATCAGGCAGAGCGCCACGAACGCCGCCAGCAGCACCGCACCAAAGACCTTGTATCGCACACCCCGCGCGCCCCCGGCGACCGCGAGCGCCGTGGTTCCGATCGTGAGCAAAAACGTCAGCCCCACGCCAGTCGCCTCCGATACCTGGCGGAGAAACAGCCCTGAGCGGATGGTCTTGATCAGGTTGCCATGCAGGCCGACCTTCGGCACGGGCGCCGGATCGAACGGCGTGGGCGCGAGGTCCTGCAACAGCGGATCGACCGGCCCGATCAGCACGATCGCGCCGTCGAACTGCGTGAAATAACGCTGCGCCGCCTCGCGCACGCCGGGTTTGTCCGACGCCAGGTCCTCGCGATACAGCAGCACATCCGCCATGCTCGTGCGCGGGTTGAGGCGCGGGTTCGCCCACCGCGAAAACCAGTTCACTTCCAACAACTGGCCCTGCTGCAGCGGAATTGAAGCCACGCGCGCGCCGTCCGGGCGCACGAGATCGAGGCGGTCTTTCCCGATCCGCACCGCCGAGTCGTCGAGGCCGAGATCGATCATCGCCAGTTTCAGCGCCAGGTGATAAAACGTCGGATTGGGCGTTTCGGCAAAGACGGGCACCCAGCGCGGCACATCGCTGCCGCCGTAGCCGTAGTCCACGTCGATCAAACCGACGGTGCCCCACGTCGGGCCGATGAGCGGATAAATCGGCAGCTCGGGCAGATCGTTCTTCTTTCGATCGCGAAAGCCGAGCCGAAGCAGCGGAAACTGCCGCAGTCCGTCCTGCAAATAGCCCTGTCCGCCGCTATATTGCGCGCCGAGCACGATCTCCGGGTGCTTTCGGATGATGCGCGCAAATTCAACGTCGCGCTTCCGGATTTCCTCGCGCGGCACCATCTTGGACGCGCTGAAGTCCGAAAACACGAAATCGAATCCCACGGCCTTCGCGTGACCGGCTTCCAGCACGGTTTGCGCCGCGCGGCCAAACTCGGCGCGATCCCACGGGCGCTCGCCCATTTCCTGATTTGCCCGCGTGTCCACGTCGACGTAGATGATCTTCACCGGCGCGGCGATCTCGCCGCGGTAAAGATATCGGAGCCGGAGGAACTGGCTCTCGAGGACATCCAGCCCGCCGAAGTGCGCCGCGGCGCACCACGCCAGCGGGATCGGCAGGAGCGCCAGCCACCGCCATGCGCGCGAAGCCTTCTTTTTCAGCGGGACCACGCGTGGACGCTAGCCGGCACGCATCCCGAAAGAAAGCAGATTTGCCTCCCGCCGGCCGTCGCTTCGCCTCAGCCGGACGCCGGCACGGCCACCTCGCCGCGAACACGAAAAAACGGGCGACCCCCAATCACTGTCCGGCGCCCGGAGTCGTGTCGCTTCCGGTGGAGTTAGGATTGGACGTGGTGTCCTGCTTGCCGGTGTCCTTCGTGCCGGTGTCCTTCGAACCATCCTTCGTGTTGTCCGTCGACGTGCCGCCCGGAGGATTGCCGCCGGTGGTGTTGATGATCACCGGACTTGAAGCGGTCAAAATCTCCTGCACCGAATTCTGGATCGCCGTCTGGGTCGCGGCCGGGATGTTCTGCTGCGTGGTCGTGCTGGCATCGATCACCGGCGGATTGTTGATCGTGATCGTGCCGTCCGCATGCACCGTCGCATCGACGGTGAGGGAGATCTCCTTGCCCGTGTCGACATGGACACCTGACGCCGCCGCGCCCGTCGCCGTGGTGCTTGAGGTGCCGTTGAAGGCGACGCTGCCATCCGCGGTGCTGAGCGTGAAGGTGATGTTTCCCGTGATGGGATCCGGCCGGAACACGATTCGAAACGTCGTGCCGCGAATACCCGCCGCGCCGACCGGCGTGTTCACGGTGAACGACGAGCCGCGGTCCTCGTGCAGGTGCTTCACGTTGCCGACCAGCTCGCCGCGGGAGAGGTTCAACTTGGTCGAGGACGTCGTCGGCTCCTCGGTCAGGTCCCCCACTTTGACCTGCTCGCTAAACGGATCCTGCAGGAACTCGTCGATCGAGAGCGTCGAGTCGGCGCCGAGGTTCAGGGTCGCGCCGTTCGAGAACACGAGGATGACGCTCGACGCGGCGGCGGTGGTGACGACGTAGTGCTGCGAGAGCTTGTCGTTGTTGGCCAGCTTGGCCTGGGAGTGATCGACCAGGTTCGTCGCCGTGACCGAACCGGTCACTTTCACCGCGTAGATCTGGCCGGGCGCCTGCGCGGTTTTCTGGGCGCGCGCCGCGGCCGAGAACGCGAAGACACCGAGCACGATCCACGGGATCAACTTGGAGAGGCGCATGGGAGCTGGAATCAGTGCGGAACGGCCACTGCCAGCCGTCGCTGCAATGCTTGCGCCTCGTGGTTCGCCGGGTCAAGTCGCAAGCAGAACGCCACCGCCCCGAGCGCCAGGCTCCGATCGACGCCGAGACTCAGGTGAAACGCTTCCTGATACCAAACGAATGCGCTGGCGGGCGAAAGCTTGAGCGCCTCCACCAATTGGCCGCCCGCTTCCAGCCAGCGGCCCTGCAAATCCAGCGCCATGCCGCGCCGCACCCAAAACTCCGGCACCGCACGCGACAACGCCAGCGCCCGGTCGGCCGCACGCTCCGCCGCCCGCCCGATTTCGAGGGCCTTGCCAGGCGCGAGGTGCGACCCCAACTCCGTCGCGTAGGCCAGATCGGACCACGCCGCGCCGTTCGACGCATCGATGTCGACCGCCCGCCGCAGGCGTTCCTTCGCGCCGTCCAATATCGGCGGCCAGTCCTCGACCGGCAGTCGCTGCTCCGCGATCCGGTCGATCGCTTCACGCGCGTCCAGCCGCAACGCCTCCGCCCGGTAAACGGGCACCGCAAAAAAGATCGAGCCTGCCGCCGCTGCCAACGCCACCAGCCCCGCCGCCATCCGCCCGCCCGGCCGGACCGGAGCGCGATCGGTCACGCGCCATGCGCGCTGGACCGCGAGCGCCGCCACGATCGCAAAAGCCAGCGCCAGCGCCGGAATCTTGAAATGAAACTCGACGAAGAGCTGCAGCCCGAAGGCCGCGAGCCCCGCGACGAACCCTTGCGCGACCAGGCGCTCATCGAGCCAGTCGCGCCGCGGCGGGGGCGCCTTCGCCCGCCGCCTGCACCACGCGGCGATCCCGGCGCAGGCGCCGAAAAACAACCCAAATCCCGCTGCGCCGTAATCGCTGAGCGTGTTCAGGTACTCATTGTGCGCCCACCGCGGATTATCCTGGAATGTGTCCGGCCGGTGGCGGTCGAACAACACATTGAAACTGCCCGCCCCGCCGCCCACCACCGGCTTCGCCGAAAAAATCCGCCACGCCGCCCGCCACAGAATCGGCCGGCTCGGCTCGCCGGACTGGGCCACGAGCGACTCGAAGCGCTCCCGCACCAGCGGCACCTTCGAGTAGAGCAGAAATCCAGCCGTCGCGACGAGCGCCGCGATCATTGCGGTGACGGCGATCCGCCTGGTCGCGGAGCCACGCGTCGCAAAAGCCGGCCAGAGCACCAGCACGATCGCCAGCGCCAGCCACGCGCCGCGGGCAATCGTGAGCACAAATCCAAAAAGCAAAACCAGCGCGACGTAGCCCCAGAAAATCCGCGCCACCGCGCCGGCGCTCCGCCGCAACGCCAGCCCGATCGTGGCCGGCAGCAGCAGCAGCAGCAACGCCGCGAGGCTGTTCGGAATCCCGAACGAGCCGCTCGCCCTTCCCACGAACTGCGGCGCCTGCGTCCGCCCCATCATCAACCAGCCGCGCTGGCCAAACACCTGGTAAGCTCCCAGCACCACCGCCATGACCGCGATCGCGACCAATATCCCGAACAACGCCGCACGCGGTCCGCGCGAGCGCACGCCATTCAACACGATCCAGAACACCGCAATCATCTGCGCCCACCCCAGCCAGTCGCGCCAGCCAAGCCATGGCACCGGCGTGATCCAGCGCGCACTCACCGCCGCGTAAACCAGGAACGGCAGCATCAGCCAGCCTGCGGGATGCGTCCGCGGCACCGGACCTTTCGCGACGGTCCGTTCGAGCAAATGCACCACGAGCAGCGCGCCGGTGAGCGCGCTCGTCACGATCAGGGTGCCGGGTCGGAAACCGCCGAGGCACAGCGTCGTCCACGCGAGGTTGCCGGCGAGCAGGGCAACCTGCGTCCATTCCCAGGCCGGCGCGCGGGGCTGGGGCGAAACAAAGGGGGCTGGCATCGCTGGGAAAGCGGGCGGCTCGCCCGCACCGCGGAGAATGCGGCCACGCTGTCCGCGCTCCGAGAAAAAAAAGGCGCCATCCCGCGGGATGGCGCCGTCGTGGTGAAAACAATCGACCCGCTGATCAGCCCGTCACGGTCTGGGCCGTCTTGATGATCCGGCCGGCGACCAGATACGGATCGGCCGCCGAATTCGGACGGCGATCCTCGAGGTAGCCCTTGTAGCCGTCCGCGATGAACCGGACGGGCATGCGCACCGAGGCGCCGCGATCGGACAGGCCGTAGTTGAACTTGTCGATCGACTGTGTCTCGTGCAGGCCGGTGAGCCGGAGGTGGTTGTCCGGCCCGTAGACCGCGATGTGCTCGTCGCGGTACTTGTTGAAGGCCGCCATGAGCTTTTCGAAGTACTCCTTGCCGCCCACTTCGCGCAGTTGCTTGTTGGAGAAATTCGTGTGCATGCCGGAGCCGTTCCAGTCGAGCGGCTGGTTGAATGGACCACGGACCGGTTTGCATGTCCATTCGATGTCGATCCCGTGCGGCTCGCACAGGCGCATCATGATGTAACGGGCGACCCACATCTGGTCGGCGGCGGTTTTCGAGCCCTTGCCGAAGATCTGGAATTCCCACTGGCCCTTCGCGACCTCGGCGTTGATGCCTTCGATGTTGATGCCCGCGGCGATGCAGATGTCGATGTGTTCCTCGACGAGCTGGCGTGCGATCGGGCCGACGTGCTTGAAGCCGACGCCGGTGTAATACGGGCCTTGCGGCGCGGGAAAGCCGCCTTCGGGAAAGCCGAGCGGTGCGCCGTTCTGCCAGAAAAAGTACTCCTGCTCGAAACCAAACCAATAGTTGGCATCGTCCGGAATCGTCGCCCGCGTGTTGCTCGGATGCGGCTGGCCGTTCGGCAGCAGCGTCTCGGTCATCACGAGGAAGGCGTTCTTGCGCGTGACGTCCGGATAGAGCGCGACCGGCTTGAGCAGGATGTCGGAGCTCTTCCCCTCGGCCTGCTGCGTCGAGCTGCCGTCGAAGCCCCACATGGGCACGTCGTCGAGCTTCAATTTGGCAACATCGCCTTCGATGATTTTCGTCTTGGAACGAAGGCCCGCCAGCGGCGTGTAACCATCGAGCCAGATGTATTCCAGTTTGATTTTGGCCATAGATGAATCGGATTGTGACAGGTTTTTTTGGGGGTTCGTCCCTGCGGTCGTCAAGCGGTGAAGGGGAGAGATGCGCCCGGCAAGCGCAGACGGTTAACCGCGCTCGAAATAGCACCCCGCATGCCAGCGGCGATCAGAATCTCATCCGGCGCCGCGCTTATGACGCGCGCTGCCGACCCTCGGCGGCGCGGGTTTTCCGTGCGCTTGCCAACGCCCGCGGCGGCGCGTTGGTTGTCCGGCCCGCTCATGCATGAAATGAAGGACACCGCCCGCGCCCAGGTGCACATCGGCTACGACGGGCGCGTGCACAAGATCTTCCGCGGACACCTCGCGCGCGAACGCTTCGACCACGAGGTCCGCGTGCTCCGGCAGCTCGAGGATCGCGGTTGCACGTTCGTCCCGCGGCTGCTCGAGGTCGACCCCGAGCACCTCAAGATCGTCACCACCAACTGCGGCAACCGCATCGAGCAGCTCGATCCCGAGCGGCAGAAAGCCCTTTTCGCCGAGCTCGCGGACTACGGCGTGCGCCACGAGGATCCCGAAATGCGCAACATCACCTACCGCTTCACCGACGGGCGCTTCTGCGTCATCGATTTCGAGTTCGCCACGCTCTTCGATCCCGCGGGCAACGTGATCGCCTCGCTCAAGCCCAATCCCGGCAAATGAGCGCGCCCGACTCCAACTCCCCCGTCCTGCCCGCGCCGGCCGCCCCGCCCGGCACGCTGCGCTGGTCCGGGCTCACCCACGTCGGCCGTTTTCGCTCCAACAACGAGGACACTTTTCTCGCCCTCAATTTCGACGGCCACGACCTGCGCTATCTCGGCAAGACCGGCGAGGCATCGCTGGCCGGCACCGATTTCGTGTTCGCCGTCAGTGACGGGATGGGCGGCGCGCAGTCGGGCGAGTTTGCCAGCCGGATCACGATCGACCGCGTGTCGCGCCTGCTGCCGCGCGTCTTCCGCCTCGGCGCCGCCGGGATCGCCGGCGGATTTACCGATCTGCTGACCGAACTGTTTCTCTCGATCCATTCGGACCTGCTCCATCTCGGCTACTCCTACGAGGAGTGCGCCGGCATGGGTTGCACGCTCAGCCTGTGCTGGCTCACGCCCGGGTGGATGTATTTCGGCCACATCGGCGACAGCCGGATCTACTACCTGCCGGCCGAGGGCGGACTCGTGCAGGTCACCCACGATCACAGTTACGTCGGCAAGCTTCGCCGCGACGGCGCGATCAACGAGCGCGAAGCCCGCACGCATCCGCGCCGCCACGCCCTCCAGCAGGCGCTCGGCGCCGGCAACCAGTTCGTCGAGCCGCAAATCGGCGCCGTCGACCACCGGCCGGGCGACCGTTTTCTCATTTGTTCGGACGGCCTCAACGACGGCCTCTGGGACCGCCAGATCGAGGAAATCATCCGCCAGCCGGCGCGCGCCGCCGCGGGTGTCTCGCTCGCCCAGGAGCTCGTCGACACCGCGGTTCAGCTCTCCGGTCGCGACAACGCCACGGCGCTCGTGATCGAGATTCTCCCTCCGCCCGCATCGTGACGGCCCCGGCCTCCACGCTCGTTTTCGTTTACGGCACGCTCAAACGCAGCGGTTCCAATCATCACGTCCTCGCCGGCCAGGTGTTCGTCGGCGACGCGCGAACCGTTCCCGGCTACGCGCTCTACGACCTCGGCGCGTATCCCGGCATGGTGCGGTCCGCGGACGACCGCGACGGCGTCGCCGGCGAGGTCTGGTCCGTCGATCCCGCCGCGCTCGCCCGGCTCGACGCCTTCGAGGGCGTTCCGGAAAAACTCTACCGGCGCGACGGCGTGCCGCTGCTCGCGCCGTTCGCGGATCGTTCCATCGACGCCTACTTTTATTTGCGCACGGTCGACGGCCGGCGCTCCATCGCCGGCGGCAACTGGTCAGTCGCCTGACGCGCCCGGGGCATCCGCCGATTTCAACGCCGATGGTGGAACCCGCCGCACCGTCGTGAAATTCGCGCGGAACAACTCCTCCAGCAGCGCCCGCGCTTCCGCCGGGACCTGCCTCACCAATTCGTCCACGGAAGGCAGCACGTCCGGTTCCGACGGCGATTCGTCCGACAATTCGGGCGCAACCGGCACGCTGTCATTCATCTCCGGCTGAAATCCGGCCATGGCCGCTTCCTCCCGCCCCGCGTCATCCGCCGCGTCGCGGTCGTCCGGCGGCGGCGGTTCGCGCCTGCCGTTTTCCAATGCTTCGTCCGCCGCCCTGCTGCTTCCGTTCGCCCCGGCACCGCTCGCGCGTTCCGCGCCGGCCAGCCGCGCCTCGAGCCGGTCAATCAGCCCTTTTTTTTTTCGCCGGTGCCGCCCGCCGGCGCGTCCTCCGCCAGCCCCGCGAGTTCCTTGATCAGGGAGTCGATCGCCCGCGCCCGGCTCGCCTCCCCGGCCTTCAGCAGCGTCACCTCGAAATTGATCTTCTCCGCCAGCCCGAGCTTCACCGCGCC
>DASZPP010000070.1:0-25563 GCA_035549975.1 Opitutus sp. | reverse complement strand
CGGCTTCCGGTGGCCGATATCGAACGCCTCTATTAACCGGAAAAATGGCGGCGCCTCCGTGACTTGGAATACACCGCCGCCGTCGCGATGGATGGCTTCGTCCGCCGCGACGGCTCGCTGCGCATCACCCGCGTGCGCCGTCCTTATCCCGATCCGCAATGGATCAACCTCGCATGCAGCTACGCCCCCGAAATCACGCTGCAAGCCGCCACGATCGGCTCCAGCCTCGAACCGCCCGCCGAACTCTTCGTGATCTTCTTCAAATCCGGCTTCGACGGCAGTCCCGCCGTGATTTACGCCCGCCAGACCAGTGCGCCTCCAACCGGCACGGCCGACCGCGCCATTTACTTCCACGCAACCCCCTACTGACCGCCTTCATCGGTCCACCCGTCCCAGCTGCCCCTCACCCGGCCGATCGCCTGCCGCCCCACTCACTTTGTCATATAATGTATGACAATCGTCAGCCCGTCTTTCCCCGGGGAAAATCCTGCGCCTCGGCGGGCCCCGCCCAATCGTCTTCCGGTCGCCGACTTCCGATCCGCCACTTTCGACTGCCAGGCCGCGCGCAGCCTGCCGCTTCGACCGCTTCAGCTCCGCCGCTCCAAAACTCTCAACTTTCAACCCTCAGCTCCCAACTCCGCCCTCCCCCACTTCCCCCTTGCCAGTCGCATCCGCTGACCTACCGTCGCCCTTCCTCCCCATGATTTCCTGGATTCAGCGAACATTCCAGCGCCACTTCAAAGTCATCTTCGGTGTGATGCTCCTCCTCATGGCGCTCCCGCTGATTTGGGTTTTCAACCCGTCCTCGGGCTCCCGCACCGACGACCGCCACTTCGTTGAGCGCCACGTCTTCGGCTACAACCTCAACTCCGCCGCCGACCAGAGCCGCCTCTTCGGCGACGCCAGCCTCAGCGCCCAGCTCCAGGCCGGCTACGTGCCCGATCAAGCCGGCCTCGAGAACTACGCCTTCGAACGCGCCGCTTCGCTCCAGATCGCCGACCAGATCCACCTGCCGCCCGCGACGAAGGACGAGATCACCGACTTCATCAAAACCCTCCGCGTTTTCGCCGGCCAAAACGGCCAGTTCGACTCGCAGCGCTACGCTTCCTTCCGCGACTCGCTCAAAACGAACCCTCGCTTCAGTGAAGCCGACGTCGGCCGCGTCCTCGCCGACGATGTCCGCATCGGCAACGTCCAGAAACTCATCGCCGGCCCCGGCTACGTGCTTCCCGCCGACGTCCGCCACCAGCTCGAAACCGCCGATGCCACGTGGACCCTCGGCATCGCCACGGTCAACTATGCGAGCTTCCATCCGAACATTCCCGTCACCGACGCCATCCTGACGAAATTCTACGAAGACAACGTCTTTCGCTACCAGATTCCGCCGCGGATGGTCATCACCTATGCCGAGTTCGACGCCGCGCCGCTCGCCGCAGCCGTCAAGGTGACCGACACCGATCTCCACAAGTATTACTACGACAACCCCGCGAAATTCCCCAAGCCCGCCGCGCCGGCCGCCGACAAGAAAAATCCGGTCAAGCCCGACCCCGAGGCCGATTTCGCCGCCGTCCGCCCGCAGGTCGAGACCGCGCTCAAGCTCGAGCGTGCCCGCGCGCTCGCGCTGAAAAACGCGTCTGATTTCTCCTACGCGCTCTACGAACACCACCTCACGCCCGGCACGCCCGGGTTCGACGCGTTCCTCGCGGCGCAGCACATCACGCTGAAAACCCTCGCGCCGTTCACGCACGAGGCCGGCCCCGCGGAGTTCAACCACTCCTCCGACGTCGCCGACGCCGCCTTCAAGCTCGACCAGGAACGCAGCTACTCCGACGCCATCGGCATCCCGTCCGGCGCCGTCGTCCTGTTCTACAAGGACCAGCTTCCCACCCGCAAACCGCTCCTCACCGAGGTGCACGACCAGGTCGCCTCCGACTACATCGAAGGCGAGCGGCGGAAGAAATTCGTCGAGCTCGGCCGCACCCTCCGGTCCACGATCGAGGCGCGCCTCAAGGCGGGCGACACGTTCGAGAAAGCCGCCGCCGCCGCCGCGACCGCGGGCGACGTGAAGATCGATGCGAAACTGCTCGCGCCGTTCAGCCGCCGCACGCCGCCGCGCGACATCGATTACTCCGTCTTCAGCATGCTCGACCAGCTCGACCGGGGCGAGATTTCCCCGATGACGATCGCCCAGGACCACGGCCTGATCGTCTACGCCGCCGACAAGAAGCTTCCCGACCTGAGCCCCGCGAACCCGCAATTCGCCTCGATGCACAACCAGCTCGCCGACGGAACCGCGCACACGACCATGGCCGGTTACTTCGACGACGCCATCACCACCGAGGTCAAGAAAAGCGAACCGAAGCCGGAGTAATGTCACTCGCATCCCGCTCCGCGAGGAGCGGAACGCGCACCGCCGACCGCTCATCCCCGCTCCCAACCGCTCGGCACGTTTCGCCTCGAATCGCCGCGGGCGCTCCGCGACACTCGTCGCGCCATGACGCCCGTTCACCGCCCGCCATCGCATCGCCGACCGCACCATCATCGGTCTGCCCGGGCGAAACTTCCGCGCCGGCCCGCCGTCTCTCGCGCCGGGTCCGCCTCCCCGGAGACTGCCGTTGACCGGCAGTAACTTTTCGACACCGGGGGTGTTCTTCTTCTCACTTTTCATCCCGCCAACTCGATCATGCCACGCTCATCCGCCCGCGCCTTCGCCGCCCTTCTCGCCTGCGCCGCCCTGTTGCCCCGCGTCCAAGCCGACGAACCGGCCGCGCCGCCGCCCTTCCCGACGAAGCCCACGCTCACGATCGAGGACTGCATCGCCCGCGCACTCAAAAAGAATTTCGACCTGCAAATCCAGTCGTTCTCGACCGACGTCGCCCGCGAGTCCCTCAACGCCGCCAACGCCACGTTCGAGCCCACGCTCACCGGCTCCCTCCAGCGCGGCGTCACCCAGGCCGCGCCCGCCGTCGGCGGCTCGCGCAACGACTTTGCCGACGCACGCGTGGGCGTCTCCGAATTCATCCCGACCGGCGCCAGCCTCAGCGTCAGCACCTCGCTCGACCGCAACGCCGGCGGCTTCGTCTCCAGCACCGGCGAATTCACCTCGGGTGCCTTCAACCCCGTTTACGGCAGCGACGTCGCCCTCACCGTCACCCAGCCGCTGCTCAAGGGCTTCGGCCCCGGCGTGACCCGCGCCGCGATCGAGCGCAACCGCCTCGGCCTCTCCATCGCCCACCTCAACTTCAAGAGCCGCGTCCTCCAGGTCGTCCGCGACACCGAGGCCGCCTATTACAACCTCGTCTTCGCCCGCGAAAACCTCGACGTGAAGCAGCACAGCCTCGCCCTCGCGCAGCAGCTCCTCGACGAAAACAAAACCCGCCGCATCACCGGCGTCGCCACCGACCTCGACGTGCTCTCCGCGGAAGTCGGCGTCGCCAACGCCCGCAACGGCGTCGTCGTCGCCCGCCAGAGCGTCCACAACAGCGAGGACGCGCTCCTCGCCCTGATCGGCCAGTTCGAGTTCGACAGCGAGGTCGGCACCGTCGCGCTGCTCCCGTACCAGGACCCGTCGCCCTCGTTCGACCTTTCCTACAAGCTCGCCCGGGAAAACCAGCCCGACTACCTCGCCGCGCAGGCCACGATCAAGCAGTTCGAAATCGACGCGCGCACGGCAAAGAACGCCGCGCTGCCCACGCTCAACCTCGGCGGCAGCCTCGGTTATTCCGGCGTCGACCGCTCCTACCGCGGCGCCGTCGATCGCGTCCCGCACGACCAGGCCAACAACTGGGAGCTCGACCTCACCTTCTCCCTGCCGTGGGGCCTCCACGCCGACCGCGCCCGCTATCGCTCCGCCGTCGCCTCGCTGCACCAGGAGGAAACCCGCGTGAAACAGATCGACCAGGACCTGCTCGTGCAGGTGCGCTCCGCCGTCCGCGCCGTCGATACGAACCGCGAAAGCGTCGACATCAATGCGAAAGCCACCGAGCTGGCCTCGCACCAATACGAGCTCGAGCTCGCTCGCTTCAAGGCCGGCCTCTCCACCAGCCGCCAGGTGTTGCAGACGCAGGACGATCTCGAGCTCGCCCGCGTGAACGAACTGCTCGCCCGCGTGAATCTCCGCATCGCGATCGCGAACCTGCACCAGCTCGAAAGCAGCTCGCTCGAGCGCTACCACATCACCCTCGCGGACTGACGCTCCGGCCGGAGCCCCCCGTCGCGTCGCGACTATTTTGGAGTGCGGCAGCCCTCTGCCGCTTTCGGTTCAGAGCGGCAGAGGACTGCCGCTCTCCAAGAAGCCTCCGTCGCCTGCCTTTGCGGCGACAAGGATTTCATCCAGCCTGCTGAACCCACGCCTCATCTCTCGCCTCAGCCCCGCCCGCGTCCCGTGCGCGCTATCTTCTCGTCTCCCCCCCGATTCCACCCTCATTCTTCCGGCGATTCATGCGCACCCCGTTCGCCGTTCGCGCCATCCTCTGGCTGTGGTTTTTTGCGGCGGTCGCCGTCAGCCAGTTCGCCGTCCTCCAGCGATTGCCCCGGCCCGCCATCCAGGGGCTCATCATCGCGATCACCGCGGCGCTCGTCCTCGCCTATCGCCGCATCCCGCCGCTGCGCACCTGGATCGATGCCATCGATCTTCGGGCGCTCGTCCTCCTGCACGCCACGCGCTTCGTCGGCTTTTATTTTCTCCTGCTCTACCAGCGCAGCGAACTGCCCTACGCCTTCGCCGTGCCCGCCGGCATCGGCGACATCCTCGTGGCCGCTCTCGCCCTCGCGGTCGCGTTCGTTCCGCTCGCCGAACCCACCCGCCTCCGCGCGATCTATATCTGGAATGTCATCGGCACGACCGACATTCTGCTCGTCATCGTCTCCGCCGCGCGCCTCGCGCTCGCCGGGAGCGACGAACTCGTTTCGCTGACCCAGTTTCCCCTCAGTCTTCTCCCGACCTTTCTCGCCCCGCTGATCATCGCCACCCATCTCGCCATCTTCGCCCGTCTCGCTTCCCGCAAAGTTACCTGACCGGCGGCTTTCATTTTCCCGTGCCCGCTTCGCCCCAACCCCGACCTTCCGCCCCACGGCATTCCCCGTGCGCCGGCTTCAGCCTGGTCGAACTCGCCGTGGTCGTTGCGATCATCAGCATCTTCATCGCCATCGCCCTCCCCATCGGCCAGCACCTCGTCCGCCAGGCGCGCTCCGCCGCCGTGATCAACGACCTTCGTGTCTTCTCCGCCGCGTTCCAAGCCTACGCGAACGAGCACGGCGACTGGCCCGACGGCGACGGCACGCCCGGCGCGTTCCCACCCGGGATGGAGACCTACCTCCGGCAGACCAACTGGCAGCATCCCACCCCGATCGGCGGCAGTTACGCCTGGGATCCCAACAGCACACAGGGGGGCGGCCGCTACCGCGCCGCGATCGTCATCTCCTCGATCGAGGGCAATCCCGTCAGCGCCGACGCCGCGCAACTGCTCGACCTCGATCGCAAACTCGATGACGGCAACCTCGCCACCGGAAACTTCGTGCTCGGTTTCCAGGATGAACCCGTCTTCGTCCTCGAACACTGACCGGCCGCCTCGCGATGTTCACCGTCACCCTCGTCCATCTCGCCCCCGACCTGAGCCACGCGCAGGCCGACCTCGGCTCGACCACGTTCGGTGACATCGACGAGTCGTATGTGCTGGCCGCACTCGAGTCCTTCCGCGGCATCGATCCCCTCGAAAACACCGCCGCCGAGCCGCACCTGCTGATCGAATCGCCCTCGGCCAAGCTGCTCGTGCGCACCGGCCAGGGCCGCCTCTTCGTCTACAACGCGCGCAACACCGCCGAGCCCTTCGCCGAACTCGATCCCGCCGGCGTTCTTCGCCAGCTCGGCCGTCCCGCCGCGTCCGCCGCCACTCCCGCCGAAACGCCGGCGCCGGCGCTCGTCTCCCACAGCCGCCACGGCGCCCTCGCGATCGTGATCATCACGCTCGCCGTGATCCTCAACGGCTACACCGTCTACTCGTTCGTCCACATACGCCCGGTTCGCACCGCGCCCGCCGTCACGTTCGTCGCCGACTCGCAAAGCGCCGAAGGCCTGCGCACCGCCGCCGCCGGTCGCTACGCCACCGGTTCCGAGCCCGGCAATCGCATGCTCGAGATCACGGCCGATGGCCATGTGCGCTTCCTCCGCATCACGGCGAGCGGCCGCCGCACGCTCGGCGAGGACACCTACCGGGTCGCCAAACGCGACGGCCGGACCTGTCTCGTTACTTCCGCCAAAGGGCTCATCGACATCCGCGACATCTACACGGTGGTCTACTTCCACGACACCTATCGCCGCCGCTGAAGCATTTCGTCGCCATTTTGCGTAGCGACACACGTCCCTGCCTCCGGGATCGCGTGGCCCGGCCGTTCCGTTGGAGCCGATTCAAAAAACTACAGCCGAAATCCGCCGCAAGGCAGCGGCGGTCGTCGCGACGGCCATTGTCGGAAAATTGCCGTCGGGACGACGGCCACTACCCTCGATGCTGCAGTTTTAGCGAAACCGCTGTAGAACGTCTTGGGTTGAACTGCAGCCGCCGATGCCGTGGTAGCCGCAAGCGTAAGCGAGTGAAAGGCTCGGCCATTCGCTCACGCACGCGGCTGCATTTTTCTGAATGCGCCGCAATGAAACCGCGGCGCCCACGGCCTCCGATCCGGTCCGCGCCTTCAGTCCGCGAACAACTGCCCTGCGTCCCGCAGCGCCTCCGCCGCGATGACCCGGTGCGCCGGCAATTGCGTCCGAAACCACGTCCGCTGCTTCTTCACCAGCGCCCGCGTGTTCTTCGCGATCGTCGCCGCCAGTTCCGCCGCATCCAGCCGCCCTTCGATCACGTCGATCGATTCCCGATAACCGATCGCCCGCGCCGCGCTCGGGTTTGTCTTCAACCCCGCGCCGATCAATCTCCGCACTTCATCGAGCAGTCCCGCGCGCACCATCGCCTCCGCCCGCGCCGCGATCCGCTGCTCGAGCTCCGCCGGCGCCCGCTCGATCCGCGTCAGCTCGACGCGCCAGCCCGCAAACGCCGCCGGCTGCCGCGCAAACTCCGCCGCCAGTTCCGCCAGCGTGCGCCCCGCCGCGAGACACCGCTCCAGCGCGCGCGTCACGCGGCGCGGATTCGCGGTGTCGAGTGCGCCGAGCCCGTCCGGATTCAGCTCCCGCAGCCGCACCACCGCCGCCTCGCGCGTCATCGCCGCCACCTCGTCGCGAATCTCCTCCGGCACGTCCAACGCGTCCGCCACCGGCGCGAAAAACGCCTTCAAATAAAATCCGCTTCCGCCCGCCACCAGCACTTCGCGCCCCCGCCCCGCGACCTCCTCCACGGCCGCTCGCGCCTTTGTCAGATAATGTATGACATTCATTCGCTCCGTCACGTCGCACCCATCGATCAAGTGATGTCGCACGCGCTCCCGCTCCGCCGCCGTCGGTTTCGCCGTGCCGATGTCCATCCCGCGGTAAAACAGCAGCGAGTCGCACGAGATGATTTCCGCGCCGCGCGCCTCCGCCCACCGCAGCGCCCATTCCGTTTTTCCCACCGCCGTGCAACCCGTGAGCACGCGCAGCACCGGCCGCCCGTCTGGCCCGCCCGCGCTCACAAGCCCGCGAACGGCACCGCCGAATTCCGCCCGCGCGCCTTCGCGGCGTAGAGTGCCTTGTCCGCCGCGGCGATCAGTTCGTCGACCGTCCGCGCGTCGGCCGGCATCGACGCCGCGCCCGCGCTCACCGTCACCGCCAGCACGCCGAAATCGCGTATCCGGACCGGATCGCGCTCGACCGCCACACAGGCGCGCCGCGCCGTGTCGAGTCCCGCCGCCGAATCCGACTCCATGATGATCAGGGCGAATTCCTCGCCGCCGAAACGCGCCACGCGATCGACCGACCGCACGAGGGCGGTCAGCCGCCGCGCCACCTCCTGCAGGACCGCATCGCCCGCCTGATGGCCGTGGATATCGTTGACCATCTTGAAATGATCGATGTCCACCAGCACCAGCGCGAACGGCCGGCCGAACCGCTGCCAACGTTCCGCCTCCTCCGCGAGGATCCGGTCGAACTCCCGCCGGTTCAACAGGCCCGTGAGCTGGTCCCGCGTCGCCAGCTGCCGCAGCGCCGCCAGCGTCTCGTCCAGCTTCAACGCATACCGCAGCGACCGCTCCAGCGTGCGCGACGTAATTTCACCCTTTACGAGATAGTCGAGCGCGCCCGCATTCATCGCCGCGATGTCGATCCGTTCCGACGATTCCGCCGTGAGGAACACGATCGGCGTCCGGCAGCCCGCCTCCTTCGCCTCCCGGATCAATTCGAGCCCCGTCCGCGGCCCGAGCTGGTAATCGAGCAGGCAGGCCGCGAACTCGCCGGTCTTCAACTTCGCCAGACCGTCCTCATACGTCTCCGCCGAGCGCAGCTCGAACGCCTCCCCGTGAAAATTCCGGAAATGCGCCTGCGTGAGCCGGAATTGCATCCGGTCGTCGTCGATCAGCAGGATTTTCCGGACCATGGAGCCACGAGGCTAGTGCTCAGCGCCCGTCGGGCAAGCCGCGGCTTTGTTTACTGTCTGAACAATGTCACGACGCCACTTCCGACTTGCCTTTGGACCGCGCGCCGCCCTCACCGCCGCACGCCCGCCACGAGGTCCGCCGCCACCGCGCCGAGCTGCGCCGTGATTTTCTCCCTCGCGCCCAGGTTGTCCCGGATGCAGTTCACCAGCGCGCTGCCCACCACGACGCCGTCGGCCGACGCCGCCACCTGCGCCACCTGCGCGCGCGTCGAAATCCCGAAACCCACCGCCACCGGCAGCTTCGTGTGCCGCCGGATCATCGCCACCGCCTCCGGAATTCTGTCCGCCACTTTCTCCCGCACGCCCGTCACGCCTTCCCGCGACACATAATAAATAAAACCCGTCGCCGCCGCCGCGATCTTCCCCACGCGCGCTTCCGGCGTCGTCGGCGCCACGATGAACACCGAGTCCACGCCGTGCGCCCGGCACGCCGCCGCGACTTCCGCGCCCTCCTCCGGCGGCAGGTCGAGCGTGAGCAGTCCATCGACGCCCGCCTCCTTCGCCGCCTTGACGTAGGCATCGATGCCGTTCGCGAAAACCAGGTTGTAATAGGTATAGAACACGACCGGCACCTGACTCTCAGCGCGAATCCGTTTCACCAGCTCGAACACCCGCGCCGCGGTCATCCCGCTCTCCAGCGCCCGTTGTGCCGCGAGCTGGTTCGTCAGCCCGTCCGCCAGCGGATCGGAAAACGGCACGCCGAGCTCGAGCACGTCGATCCCGCTCGCGATCAACGCGCGGCACGCCGCGAGCGAGGTGTCGAAATCCGGATCGCCCGCGCACAGGTAGGCGACAAACGCCGCGCGATTCTGCGCCCGGGTTTTTGCGAAAGCTTCGGCCAGTCGGGACATGGAGCCGCCATCGCCGCAAAATCCCCGCCCCACCGCAAAGCGAAAAATCACCGCATCGAATCACAAACCAGTTCAATCGCCGGCACGGAGGGACGCCCTCTGTGTCGCCCGGCTACAGCACCACGCCTCGTCCCGCCTTCGGCACCGGCACCGCCGGTCCCTCCGGCAGCGCAAAATCCACCAGCACCGGCCGGTGATCCGACAGGAAACACCGCACGATCTCGCAGTTCGTCTCCCGGCAGACCGCCGGCAAAAACACGAAATCCAGCAGCCGCCCCGGCCAGGGCGACGGGAACGTCCGCCCCGTCGCCGGATGCAGCACATACTCGCCGTAGTCCGAGAGATGGCTCAGCAGCGCCGCCGTCGCGTCCGCGCTTGTGCCCGGGTTGTTCAGGTCGCCGCACACGATCGCCGGCACGGCCCAGCGGTGCTGCGAGAGTTTTTGCTTCTCCCTCAGCCAGGCCAGCAGCCGGCCGATCTGCCGGATCCGGTGCTCGCGCGAGCTGAAGTGCAGGTGCAGGTTGACCAGCGGCACGAACCGCCCGCCCACGTCGAGCTCGACGAACAGGAATCCCTTCTCGCCGACGCGTTTCTGGCCGAACACCACCGTCTCGTTTTCCGCGACGGGAAACCGCGACAGCACCGCGTTGCCGTAGCTCAGGTTGAGCAGCCCGTGCCGCCGGTTGTGGATGCCGAACACGGCGTGTTTGAACCCCGTGTGCAGCCGCAGGTATTCGAGATGGTCGAAGTTCCCCGCCCACAACGACCGCTCGTCCACCTCCTGCAACGCCACCACATCCGGCTCCAGCTCGCCGACCAACCGCGCGATCTTGCGCAGGTTCGCCTTGATCTTCTGCGGCGACGTGAACCCCTGGATCGGCGCGAGCCCGCGCCCATGCGCGATGTTGAACGTGACCAAACGCAACCGCGACATGACGGCTTCCACTCTGAAACGGCATCCACCCAACGCAACGGGAAACCCGGTCGATCAGTAGCACCGCCTCCGACCGGTGTTCAACGGCGACTCGCGGAGCGGCCCGTGTTGCGTCCAAGAAGAAGGGTTTGACAGTCCCGACCGCACCCTCGAATTTCCCCGGTCCTGCACGGCGGCCATAGCTCAGTTGGTTAGAGCACCAGATTGTGGATCTGGGGGTCGCGGGTTCAAATCCCGTTGGCCGCCCCATTGTCCCCGCACGCATTCGATCAACCCCGCGGGTGCCTCGCGACCGGAACGGACGAAGGCTTCTCCCGGGATTTTCCGGTTATTTCCCGGCTGTTTGGTTGCCAAACACTCAATCTGCGTCTTCGTGAAGTTCTGAAAACCATCCCATCGACCGGCAACCAGGCAGCTCAAACTCGCGTATCCCCGCCCACTGAGGGCGACGTGATCAAACTGGAGGGCAAGGTTGTGGCAGTCCTCCCGGGAACCATGTTCCGGGTGCAATTGGCCAACGGCCACATCGTGCTCGCCCACATCTCCGGCAAAATGCGCAAGCACTACGTCCGGATTGCCGCCGGCGATTCGGTCAAGATGGAGATGAGCCCCTACGACACCAGCAAGGCGCGGATCACGTTTCGCATCAAGGAAACGAACTCGACCTACCGCCCGCCCGCCCGCCGCCGGCACTGAGCCGATTGCCGGACGTGCCTGCAGCCGGCAATGCACCATTCCGTCGAACAGCGGAATGCCGTCCGCTCTGCACCGCCGTGTGACTGCACTGGCGCATGCCTGACTTGTCGGCCGCAAACGCATCTGTACGCCCTCCAGCAACCGGCGTGGCTCGGAACCCCGGAAAGTTTGGTTTTGCGGATGCAAGTCACCGGCCGTCGACTCGAAGCTCGTGCTCTCCTGTTGACATTCGACAACAGGCCGTTCTTGTTGACGTCCGACAGGAGCGACCATGCCGGATTTCAAAAGCGAACTCCTCCAGGGCTCATTGGATCTGCTGATCCTGCGGACCCTGTCCGTTAACGATGCGATGCACGGCTGGGCCATTTCCCAGCGGATCGCACAGGTCTCGCGCGACGTGCTCACCGTCAACCAAGGCTCCCTCTACCCGGCATTGCACCGGCTGGAGGCGCGCGGCCTGATCGAGGCCGAATGGGGCGTGTCCGAAAATAATCGCCAGGCGAAATTCTATCGCCTGACCCGCGCTGGTCGAAAGCAGGTCGCCGACGAGACCGAGTACTGGCAGCGTTTCACCGGGGCCGTGCAACTCGTCTTGAACGCGAAAGGATTGGCGTGATGCGCGATCGGAACGCCTCGGATTGGTTTCCCGCCGGCTTGGCCGGATCGGCCCCGACTGCCGCGGCCGCACCACTTCCGGATGAGCGCAAATCGCCACCCCACCCGCCCCGAACCGGCCGTCGTTCCCCGCCGCCATGAAGCTATCATCCCGGTTTCGCGCACTCTTCCGCCGGGCTGCGGCCGAGGCAGAGCTGCGGCGCGAAATCGACCTCCACCTCGAGTTGGAGGCCCGGCGGCACGAACATGCCGGCCTAAGTCCCACGGAAGCCCGCGCGGCGGCGCTGCGCGAATTCGGCGGCGTCGAACAGGCGAGGGAAGCCTGCCGTGATGCCTGGGGCGTCCGGTGGCTGGACGGTCTTCGCCATGATTTTCGGCAGGCCGCGCGCGGTCTCCTGCGCGCCCGCGGGTTCTCCACGGTGATCGTGTTGACGCTGGCGCTCGGCATCGGGGCCGCCGCCGCAATCTTCAGTATCTCCAAGTGGACGCTGTTCCTGCAGCCGGACTATCCCGACGACGTTTACATGGTGTGCAGCGTGACGCAGTCCGGCGCCTCCAATCCGCTGCTCAACGACTATATGACGCGCGGCTACGAAACGGCCAGAGCCGTCGAGGAAGTGGCGAAATCCGCCCGCATGTCCGGCAACGTCGCGGTCGACGGCCAGCCGATCGCCACGGGCTGGACGGAACTCACGTCGAACCTCCTACCGATGCTCGGCATCGCTCCCGCGCTCGGTCGCGGCTTTCTGCCCGGCGAGGATCGCGAGGGCGCGAATTTCGTCGTGATCATCAGCGACGAAATCTGGCACCATGATTTTTCCGCCGATCCCAATGTTCTTGGACGCAACATCACCTTGGGATCCGACACCTGCACCGTCGTGGGCGTGCTGGAGCCCGATCAGCAGTTTCCCCCGTATCTCGGCGATGAGATTTTCCGGCCGCTCGCCTATCATGTCGATCCCTTGCGGCCCTGGCTGCCGCAGCTCTGCATGATGGTCAAGCTGCGCTCCGGCTACTCGCCGGTTCAAGCGGCCGCCACTTTGAGCGGCATCAAACTCGACCCGCCAACCGATACGTTCGACGACAACAAGTCGTCCGTCGTCCTAGTGCCGCTTCCGATCTTCGCCAGCCTGTTCTCGCGCAACGACGTCTTTTGGGTGCTGCTGGCGGCCGTCGGACTGCTCTACGCCATCGCCTGCTTGAACGCCTCGAATCTCATGCTCGTGCGCATGTTTGGCCAGCGGCGCGAGCTGAGCATCCGGCTCGCGCTCGGCGCCGGGCGCTGGCGCGTTGTTCGCCTGCTCGCGGCGGAAAGCCTTATCCTGACGTTCCTCGGGGCCGCCGGCGGCGTCCTCGTCGCCAACTGGCTGTATCCCGTGCTCCTGCGGGTCCTGGGCAGCGGCCTGTTTGGACGAGCTTCGGCCTGGTGGAACCTCGCCTGGGGTCAGCTCGACTGGCGCGAGCTCGTCATCCTCGGTGTCCTCGCGCTCGCCACGAGCTTGGTCATCGCCCTGGTTCCCGCCATCCGGGTTTTGCGCTCGCAACTCTCGGTAAGCCTGAAGGACGGCGGCGCCGCGCTGGGCGAAAGTCGCGCCCTGAGTTTTCTCCGCAGCAGCCTCGTCGTGCTCCAGGCCGCGTTCGCGGTGGTGCTGCTTGCCGGCGCGATGCTGATGATTCGCACGAGCGAAAACTACCAGCGCATCGATCTCGGCTATGACGGCACCAACCGCTTGAAACTGGGGCTCGAATTTCCTCCCACCTACTCCGAGCAATGGGAAGCCCGGCTGGTCAAGCTGCACGAAATCCAGTCCGAGCTCGAACGCGTGCCAGGCGTGCAATCCGCCGGTTTTGGCGACGACGTCATGCTGCCCGGCTATTTCGCCCACACGCATACGGTGCAGGGCGCGAACGGCATCACCGTCAAGACGATGATCCGCTGCTTCAGCCGCGGCTTTGAAGGCTTCTCCGGGATGCGGCTGATTCGTGGCCGCCCGCTCCACCTCGTTCGGGGCAACGAGATTCTCGTCAGTGAATCCCTCGCACGCGCCTGCTGGCCTGGCCAAGATCCGATCGGACAAGTCCTGCATCCGGTCGGCGGGGCACCCGGTTTCGGTCCGGACTGGCCGGGCTGGCTGGTGGTCGGCGTGGTGGCCGACATGCGCCTGCAGGTTCGGGGCGCGCCCGGCATGTTGTTCTACTCCGACGAAGGCTGGGCTCCTCACAACTACAAGACATTTATCCTGAAGCTCACGGGATCCTACGACCTGGCGCTCGGCGGGCTGATTCGAAGAACGCTTTATGCCTTCGATCCGCAGCTCGTCGTAACCTATCTCCTGCCGCTGGATGAGCTCCGCGATTCCCGCCTTCGTGTCGAGCGAATGACCGATGGCGTGCTTCGCGTGCTGGCTGGCACCGCATTACTCCTGACCGTTGTCGGGCTGATTTCAGTCCTGGCGTACACGGTCAACGCGCGCCTGAGCGAATTCGGCGTCCGGGTCGCACTCGGCGCCACGAGCGCCGACCTCGTGCGACTCGTGCTCGGCCGCGGGATGCTGCTCGCCACCATCGGGCTCATCCTCGGGCTGTTGGCCGCGTTTGGCCTCACCCGGTTCGTCCGCGCTTTGCTGTACCAGACGTCGGCCCAGGACCCGGTGGTTCTCGTCAGCGTCTGCGGACTTCTCCTTCTCGCGTCCGCCATCGCTTGCGCTATCCCGTCGCATCGGGCCACGAAGGTCGACGTGACCAAGCTCCTGCGGACCGAATAGAACAAATCAGCGCCGCATCACGGCGCCCACGCGATCCCGTCCGTGCCCGGGCCGGCCTTGATCAGCTTCTTCACCTGCCACGTCGCCGTGTCGATCGCGGCCACCTGCTCGCTCGCATCGCAGGTCACGAAGGCCATCGCGCCGTCCGGCTCGACCAGGACGCTTTGCGGAAACTTCGGCATATCGACGGTGCGCTCGACTTTGCGCGTCGCCACGTCGATCACCGCCAGCTTTCGCGCGCGCAGCAGGCACGCGAGGAGCTTCTTCCCGTCGGGCGTGAAGGTCGTGCCGTAGGCGACGCCGGGGATTTCGATCGAGCCGCTCACCTCGTTCTTCGCCGTGTCGACGACGATGAGGCGCGGCTTCAACTGATCCGCCGTCACGACCATCCGGTCGTCCGGCGAGATGCAGATGCGCTGGGTCGTGTCCGCGACTTTGATTACCTTGACGAGTTTCCGTGCATCGAGATCGAGCACCGACACCGTGCCGGGGCCGACATTCGCCGTGTAGCCGCGATGACCGTCGTGCGTGATCGTGAACATATGCGACTCCGGCTGGCCGGTTGGCACCTGGCCGACGATCGTCAGCGTCTTCGGGTCGATCACGGTGATCGCCTGCTCCAGCTCCGTGCTGACATAGAGCAGTTTTTTCACCGGATCGTAAACCGGCAGGTGCGGCCGCACGCCCTTGCCGAAATCCACCGTGGCGACGACCTCGCGTTTCCTCAGATCCATGACGCGCATCAACCGACCGTCCGTGCCCGGCTGGCCGACGCCGGAGTTGCCGTAGATCGGCACGAACGCCCGCCGCCCGTCCGGCGAGGCCGCCACCTCGTGCCCCGTCACGCCGTCTTCCGCGATCGTCGCGACCTGCTCCAGCTTCACCGGATCGATCAACCCGAGGCTCCGGCTGCCCTTTTCGGTGACGAGCAGGAGTCCATGTTCGGAGACGTCGGCTGCCGCCGCCGCGCATGGGAACAAACTTCCGAGTGCAATCAGGCCGGCAACGAGCCGCCACCGGGGGGAGGGATTGGGGTGCATCGTAAACCTGTCGTTTGGCACCCGACTTGGTTGCGAGTCAAACCGTCGATTCCCCGGCGGCGGATCAGTTTTGCGGCAACGGCGCCCCACGAGCGCCGGATTTACGTGCTATCCGTGTTCAAACCAGTCCGCCGAATTTCGGGCTCGTCGGTGGTCGGCCGGGGCGTGTTCGCAGTTGTCCGGCCGCTCTCACTGTGCGCATTCCCGGGGCGATTTTCATGATCGCGCCGCGCCGCGGATGCCCGAAGCTCCGGCGATGTTCTGGCTGAAAAAAGTGATCGCGTTCTGGCTCATGCCGCTGCCGTTCTGCCTCGCGCTGCTGGCGCTCGGGCTGTGGTTCACGCGTCCCGGCCGGCGCCCGCGCGCCGGGCGGCTGCTCGTCGCGGCGGGGCTCGCGCTGCTCGTGTTGCTCAGCAACAAGGTCGTGAGCTCGTGGATGATCGCGCCGCTCGAACGCGCCTTCCCGCCCGTGCCGGAATTCGCCGCGGGCGAGCCGGTGCCGCCGCCGCTCGCCGCCTGTCGCGCCGTCGTGGTGCTCGGCGGCGGGAACAGCGACACCCCGGCCTTTTCCGCGGTCAACCGCCTCAGCAATTCGGCGCGGGCGCGGCTCATGGAGGGGCTGCGAATCCTGCGGCTGCTGCCCGGCGCCAAGCTCGTGTTGAGCGGCGCCGGCCCCACCGGTCAGCCAAGCCATGCGTCCGTCCTCGCCGAAGCCGCGATTTCGCTCGGCGTCGACCCGGCGCGCATCGTGCGGCTCGACACACCGCGCGACACGGAAGACGAAGCCGCCGAGGTGAAGCGCCGGTTCGCGCGCGAGCCCTTTGTGCTCGTCACCTCGGCGTGGCACCTGCGCCGGGCGATGGCCCTGATGCGCCACCAGGGACTCGAGCCGTTCCCCTGCCCGGCCGACTATCAGTCGCGCCCGGCGGATCATCCGCAGTTCTCGGATTACACCTGGGACACCGACTCGCTCAGCCGCAGCACGTGGGCGATTTACGAGCGGATCGGCTACGCCTGGGAATGGCTGCGGGGCAAGGCGTAGCGGTCACGGCAAAATCCGTCCGGCTGGCCATCGCGCGCGCCGCGCGGATTTGTTGCCGATGACGCGATCCCGCACGAAAATAGTTTCGCCATCGTAACGTTCGCCGTTGCAGGCTGGCCCATGCTGTCGCTGAAAAAGCTCCTGGGGAAAGAGGACAAGTTCTTCGATTTGCTGGAAGCGGGAGCAGAGGAGGCGAAGGCGAGCGTCGGCCTGCTCACGCGTTACCTGCAGGCGCTGAACTCCGGCACCGGCCCGGTCAATCTCGACGACTTCGTGCAGACGCGCCGCAAGGAGAAGCGCATCCGCTACCAGATGACCGAGGAGCTGAGTCGCACGTTCGTCACGCCGCTCGAGCGCGAGGACATCGAGGCGCTGTCGTTCGCGCTCTACCGCATCCCGAAACAAATCGAAAAAATCGTGGAGCGGCTGTCGATTTATCCCGGGAAGGTGCCGCACACCGCCTTTCAGCGCCAGGCGGAGCTGATGTCGCAGGCGGCCGACGCGGTGGTGTTCATGGTGAAACAGCTCCGCGGCGGCACGAACATCGAGCGGATCCGCGAGGCGAACGACCGGCTGCAATTCGCCGAGGGCGAGGCCGACAAGGTGATGCTCGGCTTGCTGAAGGAACTTTACCACGGGCCTTACGACGCGAAGGAATTGATGATCCTGCAGGAGCTCTACGAAATGGTCGAACAAGCCGTCGACCGCTGCCGCAACGCCGGCAACGTCGTCGTCCAAATTGTCCTGAAGCACTCCTAACGCCGCGCCGCCGACGCCATGACGTTGTTCCTGTTCGTCCTGCTGGCCGCGCTGGTCTTCGAATATATCAACGGCTTTCACGACGCGGCCAACGCCATCGCCACCGTCGTGTCGACCAAGGTGCTGACGCCCCGCCAGGCGATCGCGATGGCCGCGGCGTGCGACCTCCTCGGCGCGTTTCTCGGCACCGCCGTCGCGGCCACCGTCGGCAAGGGCCTCATCGACACGTCGATCGTCACGATGCTCACCGTGCTGTGCGCGCTGATCGCGGCGATCGCGTGGGGCATTTTCACCTGGTGGCTCGGCCTGCCGTCGAGCTCGAGCCACGCGCTGATCGGCGGGTTGTGCGGCGCCGCGCTCGCCACCTCGAACGGCGACTGGTCGGTGCTGCGCTGGTCGGTGGTCGAGCCCAACGGCTCGCACGGCGGCCTCTGGCCAAAGGTCGTACTGCCGATGGTTTCCTCGCCGGTGCTCGGCTTCGTGATCGGCGCGTTGTTGATGATGCTCGTGACGATCTGCGTGCACTCGCTCACGCCGCGCCGTGTGGGTCAGGTGTTCGGCAAGCTCCAGCTCGCGAGCGCGGCGTTCATGGGCCTGAGCCACGGCACGAACGACGCGCAAAAGACGATGGGCGTGATCACGCTCGCGCTGTTCACCGGCACGACGCAGGGCCTTTTCAAGGGGCTGCCGGCGTGGGCCGGATTCCTGCAGACGCCCGAGTTCGTGGTGCCGAAGTGGGTCATCTTCATGTGCGCGTTCACGATGGCGGCGGGCACGTCCGCCGGCGGCTGGCGCATCATTCGCACGATGGGCCACAAGATGGTGAAACTGCAGCCCGTCCACGGGTTCGCCGCCGAGACGACCGCCGCCCTCATCCTCAATGGCGCGGCCCACTTCGGCATCCCGGTTTCGACGACGCATGTGATTTCAACCTCGATCATGGGCGTGGGCGCGACGAAGCGGTTCAGCGCCGTGAAATGGGGCGTCGTCGAGCGCATCATCTGGGCGTGGGTGCTCACGCTGCCGGTCACGGGCCTGCTCGGCTGGGCCATCACGATGATAATGCGCGCGGCGAGGTCGTGAGCGGCCGGATAGCGGCCGGCCCCCGTGCCGGCCGGTTTTTCGGGTCCCAAATTCGGCAGGCAGGGGACGCCTGCCGTTCCATGCATCACCGCGGCAGCGTGAAATAAAACGCCGCGCCTTCGCCCGGCGCGCTTTCGACGCGCACGTCGCCGCCGTGCGCCTGCACGACATGCTTGACGATCGCGAGGCCGAGGCCGGTGCCGCCCTGCTCGCGCGAGCGGGCCTTGTCCACGCGGAAGAAACGCTCGAACAGCCGCGCGCTCGCGTCGGGCGGGATGCCCGGTCCGTCGTCGCGCACGCAGACTTCGATCCAGTGCTCGTCGACCACCCGCGCCGCGACGGTGACCGTGCCGGCCTCGCGGCCGTATTTGATCGCGTTGTCCACGAGGTTCGACAGCACCTGGCGCAGCCGGTCCGGGTCGGCCTGGGCGATCAGGCCGGGCGGCAGCGCATTGGAAAGCGTCATCTCACGGGTGCGGGCGCGGGGCGCGAGATCGTCCATCACCTCCTGCACGGCGGAGCGCAGCGGCGACGGCTGGAGGTTCAGCGCGGCGCGGCCGGAATCGAGCTTGGCGAGCAACAACAGGTCGTCGATGAGCAGCGTGAGCCGGTCGGCGTGCCGGTCGATGATCTTGAGCAGCCGCTCGAGCGCGACCGGGTCGGCCTTCGCGCCGTCGACCAGAGTCTCCGTCGCGCCCTTGATCAGCGACAGCGGCGTGCGGAGCTCGTGGCTGACGTTGGCGACGAATTCCTGGCGGACGCCCTCGAGCTCGCGCACGCGGGTGAGGTCGTAGAAGACGAGAATCGCGCCGGTGGACGCGCCCGCGGGATCGCGCAGCGCGGCGGCGTTGACCTGCAGGACGCGCATCGGCGGGCCCTCGATCCGCAGTTCGTGGCCGAGCACGGCCTTTTCCTGCTCGAGCCGCGCGGCGACCTCGGCGATTTCGTGGTGCCGCACGGTTTCGAGGAGCGCGCGGCCGGTGGCGGGCGGCGAGAAGCCGAAAAGCTGCGCGGCGGCGCGGTTCGTCAACGCGACGCGCTGCTGCAGGTCGAGCACGACGACGGCCTCCACCATGCTGTCGAGGACGCTTTGAAAGTGCTGCTCGCGTTCCCCGAGCGCGGCGGCATGCGCAGCACGAAGCCTGGCCAGGTCCGAAAGCTGGCGCGACACGGAGGCGGCGTTTTGCGACCGCTCGCGCCGCCAGGCGATGACGGCCACGGCGAGGAGGGCGAGGAGGAGGATGCTCAGGACGATCACGGGAAAGTCCGCGGGCGCGACGGGTGCCGCGTCTAAAGTAGTTTCCGCCGAGGGAGGCGGGGTGCCCCCACCCCGCGTTCGGAAACGCCAGCGGGTTGAGGGCACCCCGTCCCCAACAGAAACGGATTTGAAGCGGTTATCATCTTTGAAACGAATCTAGCTGTCGGCTTTGAAGCGATAGCCGACGCCGCGGATCGTCTCGAGATATTCCGCCGCGGCCCCGACTTTTTCGCGGAGGCGGCGCATGTGGGTGTCGACGGTGCGCGTGTCGATCGCCGTCTCGTAGCCCCACACGTCCTGCAGGAGCCGCTCGCGGCTTTGGACGCGGCCGCGGCGTTTTGCGAGAAGCGCGAGGAGGTTGAATTCGGTGGCCGTCAGCGTGACGGGCTTTTCATCGACGAGCGCGGCGTGACGCGGGATGTCGATTTCGATGCGGCCGAGCCGCAGGTGCTCGCTGGCCTCGTCGGCGGCGTGGGCCCGTTTCAGCAGCTTGCGGATGCGGAGCACGAGTTCGCGCGGGCTGTAGGGTTTGGTGAGGTAGTCGTCGGCGCCCAGCTCGAGGCCGAGCACGCGGTCCACCTCCGCGGCCTTGGCCGTGAGCATGAGGATCGGAATCGAAACGGTCGCGGAGTCGCGGCGCAGGATTTTGCAGACCTCAAGGCCGTCGATCTCGGGCAGCATCAAGTCGAGCACGACCAGGTCCGGGCGTTCGGCGCGGACGGCGGCGAGAGCCTTCGCTCCGTCCGCGGCGAACACGGGGGCAAAGCCGGCTTCGCGCAGCTTGAATCCGAGCACTTCGAGGGCATCGGGCTCGTCGTCAACGACCAGGATCTTCGGTTTCATTGGCGGTCTTCAGGCCGGCGTGGCGGATGTCGCGCGCCTCGTAGAGGTAGACGACCTCCTCGGCGATGTTGGTGGCGTGGTCGGCGATGCGTTCGAGGCGCTTCGAAACGGTCATCAGGGACAGGCAGCGCGAAATGTTGGCCGGGCGCTCGACCATGAAGCTGGAGAGCTCGCGGTAGAGCTGGCGGTTGAGATCGTCGACCAGCTTGTCGCGCGGGATGACGGAGCGCGCCTTCTCCGGCTCGCGCTCGATGAAGGCGGTGAGCGCATCGCGCAGCATCTCGATCGACATCGCGGCCATGCGCGGCAGGTCGACGTAGGGCTTCAATTGCGGCTCGCGGCTGAGCTCGACGGAGCGCTTGGCGATCGCGCAGGCCTCGTCGCCGATGCGCTCGAGGTTCTGGCCGATTTTCATCGCGACGGTGATGAGGCGCAGCTCGGTCGCGAGGGGGGCTTTCGCGAGGAGGTGGATCGCGATGTCGTCCACCTCGATCTCGAACTGGTCGAGGATGCTGTCGTCGTCGATCACCTGCTGCGCCAGCGTGTCGTCGCGCTCGACGAGCGCGCGCATCGCCCGCGCGACGGCGGACTCGGCGTGGCTCGCCATCGCGAGCAGGGATTCCTTGAGCTTGGTGAGTTCCTCGGAGAAGTGGGTCATGACTGGAGGGATTAACCGAATCGCCCGGAAACGTAGGCCTCGGTCTGCGGGTTCGTGGGGTTCATAAACACGTTGCGGGTGTCGCCGAATTCGACGAGCTGGCCCATGTAGAAGAACGCCGTCTGGTCCGAGACCCGCGCCGCCTGTTGCATGTTGTGCGTGACGATGATGACGGTGAACTGGTCGCGCAGCGTCTGGATCAGCTCCTCGATCTTCGCCGTGGCGAGCGGGTCGAGCGCGGAGCAGGGCTCGTCCATCAGCAGCACCTCCGGCCGCACCGCGAGGGCGCGGGCGATGCAGAGCCGCTGTTGCTGGCCGCCCGACAGGCTGATGCCGGGCCGGGACAGGTGATCCTTCACCTCGTCCCAGAGCGCGGCCATGTGGAGCGATTCCTCGAGGCGTTGCCGCAGGAGCGTGCCGTCGCGCAGGCCGTTGAGCCGGAGCCCGACGAGCACGTTCTCCGCGATGCTCAGCGTCGGAAACGGGTTCGATTTCTGGAAAACCATGCCGACGCGGCGGCGCACGACGATGGGATCGATCTCCCGCGCATAAAGGTCGTCGCCGGAGAGGCGGATGGTGCCGGTGTGGCGTGCGCCCGGCGTGAGCTCATGCATGCGGTTGAGCGTGCGCAGGAAGGTCGACTTGCCGCAGCCGCTCGGGCCGATGATGGCCGTGACCCTCCGGGCGCTGATCTGGAGCGAGGCGTTCTTGACCGCTTCGTTCGCGCCGTAAAAGACGCTGAGGTTGCGGACGTCGAAGGCGACTTCGCCCGCCGGCGCCGCGGGCGGTGGCGTCGGTGCGGACGGCGGCAGGACGGTGGATTTGGGCGGTTCGTTCAAAGTCATGAGCACGGCGGCAAACGTTCAGGAAGATCCACGCTTTTTCCAATCGGCGGACAGCAGCCGCACGCCCGCGCTGAGCAGGAGGACGAGCAGCACGAGCACCAGCGCGCCGGCCCAGGCCTGGCGGTGCCAGTCGTCGTAGGGCGAAATGCCGTAATAGAAAATCTGCAGCGGCAGCGCGGCGATCGGCTCGGTGAGATGGTGATTCCAGTAGTTGTTGCCAAACGCAGTGAAGAGCAGCGGCGCGGTTTCGCCGGCGACCCGGCCGATCGCGAGCAGCACGCCGGTGACGACGCCCTTCATCGCCGTCGGCAGCACGATGCGGGCGATCATTTGCCAGCGTTGCAGCCCGAGGGCGAGCGCCGCCTCGCGGTAGCTGCGCGGCACGAGCACCAGCACCTCCTCGGTCGTGCGCAGGACGATCGGAGTCATGATAAACCCGAGCGCGAGCCCGCCGGCATAGGCGGAAAAACCCTTCATCGGCAGCACGGCCACGCCGTAGGCCACCATGCCCCAGACGATCGACGGCGTGCCGTTGAGCACGTCGGCCCCGAAACGGATCCAGGCGTTGAAGCGGTCGCTGCCGTATTCCGCCAGATAAATCCCGCCGAGCACGCCGACCGGCACGCCGATCAGGGACGCGAGCCCGAGCAGCTCGAAGGTGCCGACGATCGCGTTGCCCATGCCGCCGCCGAGCTGGCCCACGGGCTTGGGCAGCGCGGTGAAGAACGTCCAGTTGATCGCGGCCAAGCCCTGCCGGAAGAGGTCGAACAGCACGAACCCGAGCGGCGACACCACGAGGATGGCGCAGGCCACGAACAGCACGTTCATGACCCGGTTCTTCGTGCGCCGGACAAGATGGTTGCTCCCGGAGGAATTCATGCGAGGCCTCAGGCGACGCGGCGGGTTTCCGCCGAAGTGATCGCGCGCACGAGCACGAGCGCGATGATGTTGATCAGGATCGTGACGCCGAGGAGCACGAGGCCGAGTTCGACGAGCGCGTGGCGATAGAGCTGCGTCGTCGCCTCGTTGAACTCGTTCGCGATCACGCTGGCGAGCGAGTAGGCCGGTGCGAAAAGCGAGGCGGCGATCTGCGGGGTGTTGCCGATCACCATGGTGACGGCCATCGTCTCACCGAGCGCGCGGCCGAGCCCGAGCACCGCGGCGCCGAACAATCCGCGCCGCGCGTAACTGAGCACGGCGATGCGCGTGACCTCCCAGCGCGTCGCGCCCAGGCCGTAGGCGGCCTCGCGCTGCAGGTTCGGCACGGACCGGAGCACCTCGCGCGACACCGAGGTGACGATCGGCAGGATCATGATCGCGACGATGATCCCGCCGGTGAGCATGCCGATGCCGTAGATCGGCCCCTTGAACAGGGGCAGGAAGCCGAGCCATTTTTGCAGCACCGGGTAGATGCTCACGCGCAGCCAGGGCACGAGCACGAAGATGCCCCACAAGCCCCAGATCACGCTCGGCACGGCCGCGAGCATTTCGATGACGGACGTCAGCGGCTGCCGCAGCCACACCGGCGCCAGATCCGTCAGGTAGATCGCCGTGCCAATGCTGAGCGGCACCGCGATGAGCAGCGCGATCAGCGACGAGACGAACGTCCCAAAGATGAACGGCAGCGCGCCGAACTGGTCGTTCACCGGATCCCAATCGGTGCTGACGAGGAATTTCCAGCCGAACTCGTGCAGCGCCAGCTTCGAGCCGCGATAGAGCTCCCAGCCGACGAGCAGGATCAGCACGACGATCGCGAGCGCTCCCGCCAGCGTCAGGGCATGGAACAAACGGTCCGGCCAGCGCCGCGGATTCGGCGCCGCGGATGGCGTGACTTCGACGGGAGCGATCTGGGACGACATGGACAGAAAAGGCCACGGGGCGGAGGAAGTCCCCGCCCCGCGACAAAAGCAGCCGGCGGGCAAAGCTCTAGTTCAAACTGCGTTCGACATCAGAACGTGACGGTGTCGAGAAGCTTCAGTTCACGCTGTTGAACGTTCTCCGGCAGCGGGGCGTAGGAGAGCGCGGGCGTCAGCTTCTGCCCGTCCGTCACCGCCCATTTGAGAAAGGCGACGAGTTTTTTGGCCACCTCCGGCTTCGTCTGCTTCTGATAGATCAGGACCCAGCTCGCGCCGGCGATCGGATAGGCGCCCTCGCCCACGGCGTTCACCATCGAAAACCGGAAATCATCCGGAATCTTCGCGGTCGCCATGGCCTTCGAGGCGGCGTCGGCCGACGGGGCGATGAAATTGCCGGCCGCATTCTTGAGCTGCGCGACGGGGAGATGATTCTGGTCCGCGTAAGCCTGCTCGACGTAGCCGATCGCGCCCGGGAGCTGCTTGATCTGGCCGGAGACGCCCTCGCTGCCCTTGCCGCCGATGCCGGCGGGCCATTTCACCGACGTGCTCTTGCCGACCTTTTCCTTCCAATCGCTGCTGACGACGCTCAGGTAGTCGGTGAAGATGAACGTGGTGCCGCTGCCGTCGGAGCGATGCACGACCACGATCGGAAGATCCGGCAGGGAGACGCCGGGATTGAGCGCGGCGATCTTCGCATCGTTCCAGTTGGTGATCGTGCCGAGGTAAACGCCGGAGAGCACCTCCGCGTCGAACTTCAGCGCCGGATTGCCGGGCAGGTTGTAGGTGACCGCCACCGAACCCGCGACGACCGGCAGGTGCAGAATTTTGAAGGGCGCCTTCGCCATCGCCTCGTTGGTCATCGGCGCGTCGGAGGCGCCGAAATCGACGGTCTGGTCGAGCAGGCCCTTGATGCCGCCGCCGGAGCCGATCGACTGATAGTTGAAGTGAACGGACGAGTCCTCCTTCGAGTAGGCGTCAAACCACGTCGTGAATGCGGGATTGTCGAAGGTCGAGCCCGCGCCGTTGATGAGTTGGGCGGAGGCGGTCGAAGCGGCCAGGGTGCCGGCGAGCATGAGAAGGAGCAGGGATTTTTTCATGTGGATCGTATGGGACTGAATTCAGGTTGATGCTGTGAGGGGAGGTTAGAATGCGACCTGCGAGAACACGCCGAACTCGTCGTATTTCGTAACCGTCCCCGTGCTCGCGGGATTGTCGATGTGGTCGTGCTTGTAAACGAGCGCGACGTCGATGCCGGCGAACGCGTGCCACTGCAGGCCGCCGTTGAAGTAATCCTCCTCCATGGCGGGATGAAGCTTCTTGCTCGTCTTGTCGTGATCCCAGCGCGCGAAGGCCGAGACCGGCCCGCTCAGCACGACGTCGCCGAACAGCGAATAGCCGTCGCCCGCATCGCTCTGCGCGCTGCCAGTGAAGCCCCAGTCGCTCTCCCAGAAATATTCGGCGCCGACGCGGAACTGCTTGTTTTTGTAGGCGGCGAGCAGGTCGTAGCGCGTGGTCGTCCGCTTCGCCGGCGTGCCCTCGAGGTCCTTGCCCTGCTTGCCGGTGTCGGCGCCGGCGGCGAAGGTCAGGCCCTTGACCGGCTCGACCGAGACGCGGCCCTCGAGGTCCATGCCTTTGCTGCGCGTCGGGTTCTTGTAGCCACCGCCGTTCACGGCCGCGACATTGTAACTCACCATGCCGCTGGTGCCGAGCACGTGCACGCCCCAGTCGGCCGAATTGCCGAAATG
>DASZPP010000069.1:0-16974 GCA_035549975.1 Opitutus sp. | reverse complement strand
GAACAGCGAGCACGTCGAGCATTGGTATTTGCTGAGCGCGCTGGATGTCGAGACGGAGCAGGCGGCGGCGGCGATCGTCGTGCTCGGCGATTCGATCACCGACGGCCACGGGTCGACCACGGATCGGAATGACCGCTGGCCGGACGACCTCGCGCACCGGCTCGCCGGCCACAAAGGAACCGCGAACATCGCCGTGCTCAACCAAGGCATCGGCGGCAACCGCCTGCTGCGCGACGGGCTCGGCCCGAACGCGCTGGCACGCTTCGATCGGGATGTCCTGGCGCCGCCCGGTGCGCGCTGGCTGATCGTGCTCGAGGGCGTGAACGACCTCGGCACCGCCGTCGGCGCCCGTGCGCGCGGATGGCCGGCGGCCACGGCGGCGGATGAGATCGCGGCGCTGCACCAAATCGTCGCGCGGGCGCACAGCCACGGGCTGCGCGTGTTTGGCGGAACGATCATGCCGTTCGAAGGCTTCACGATGTATTCCACGCCGGAAAGCGAGGCCGACCGGCAGGCGGTGAACCGCTGGATTCGCACGAGCGGCGAATTCGACGCCGTCATCGATTTCGACCAGATCATGCGCGATCCGCGGCACCCGGCGCGGCTTGCTGCCGCGGTCGACAGCGGCGACCACCTGCATCCGTCGGCGGCCGGCTATCACCTCATGGCCGGGAGAATCGACCTGGAATTGTTCGGCCGGTAGGCGCGATGCGCCGGGAGCCGTGCGGACCAGCCGCGATCAGAACTTTGTTTCCAGCGACAGGATCGCGTAGCGCGGGAATCCCCAGCTCGAACTGGATGCGAAATAGCGTTCGTCGAGGAGATTCTTCACGGTGAACTGCGCGGTCCATTTTCGTCGAAACGCGCAGAATCGATATCCGAGCGTGAGGTCGACCGTGGTGTAGGCGGGGAGTCGGGCGGTGGGATTGTTGGCGAGATAGGAATTCTGGCCGACATATTCCACGCCGCCGGCCAGGGAGAATTTCGCCAGCGGTCCCTGGCGCGGCGAATATTTTCCCCAGAGGCTGAAAGTCATGTCGGGCGTTGCGACGAGCGGCGCGCCGTCGAAGGCGGGATTGGCCGGATGCTCCTCGTAGAAGGCGTGGCAGCGGCTGAAGCCGAGCAGGATCTGCAGGTCGTCGCTCGGCGTGTAGGACAGGTTCGCCTCGACGCCCTGGCTCAATTGCGAGCCGCCCTGGATGTCGGTGAACAGCGTCGTGCCGTCCGGCGCGACGCCGCTGGTGATCGTGACGATGTCCGTCGGATTGGCCCGGATGCGGTAGGCGGAAAGCGTGCCGGAGAGTTTTCCCCCGGGAAAATCGAATTTCAGCCCGGCCTCCGAACCGCGCCCGATGGAGGGCTCCGCGGGAACCGCCGGGACGTTGTCGACGCGGAGCATGTTCGTGTTCGCGAGAAACGATTTGCTGTAGTTGGCGTAGATGGAAACGCCGCCACCGACGGCGAACAAGGCGCCGATCTGGGGAACCGAGGCGGAGCGGGTCGTGGGCGGAGTGGCGGTGTTGGCGAGGAGATCGAGCGTGGGCTCGTTGCGCAGTTCGTGTTCGGCAAAGCCGGCGAGGACATGCAGGCGATCCGCGAGCGCGGAGGCGGTCATCACGCCGTAGAGGGCCGACGAGCTGCTGTCGGCCGCGGTGCTGGCGACTGGGATCAGAGCGTCGACGCCGAAGGGAACCGTTCGGTCCCACGTGGATGGATTGCGCAAGTCCCACGGTTTCAAATAAAGCGGATTGCCGGGCACGTTGGGATTGTTGCGCTGCGTGGCCCGGAAAGGCGTGGCGAAATTTTTCTTCGCGCCGATGAGGAGGCGAAGGTCCACGCCGTGGACCTCGAAGGTCGAGGCGGTATCGATTTCGGCCGAGCGCTCGCCGCCCCACTGGTGTTCCCAGCGGTTGCGACGAAACATCGCGTCCGCCGGCGTGAGCCCGGCGCTCGCCGGATAGTAGCGGTTGATCGCGCTCTGCGAAATCAATCCGGTGCCGCCCTGGCCGGTGGCGCGCCATTCCATGTTCCAGCTCGAATCGAGCCAGACGGCGTGCAGGTCGACATGGTCGCTGAGCTGGCTCGTCAACTCCGCCGTCAACGCGTCGGACGTGAAGTCCTGATAGTCGCCCTTGCCGGCATAGCTGAAGTCCCACGGGAGCGGCCCGTAGGGCGCGGTCGCGACGCTGTTCACATACTTCAGCACCACGCCGCTCGTCGGCATCCGGTCGCGGCGCTCGAAGTGCTCGAAGTCGATCGTCAGTTTCGCGCGGTCCGAAATCACCCAGGTGGCGCTCGGCGCGAGCATCAGCTTGCGGGCGTGAGCAAAGACCTGGAACTGCGGCACGTCCTCCGTCATCGCGATGGCGCGGTAAAGCAGCGCTCCGTGGGTCCCGGGCACCGGGCCCGTGGCGTCGACGACGGCGCGGGAATAGTCGTTCGTGCCGGCGGCGGCGGTCAGGTCCAACTGCGCGACCGGCTCCGGCCGTTTCGTGATGTAGTTGATCACGCCGCCGGGATTGATCTGGCCGTAGAGGAGCGAAGCGGGGCCTTTGACGACCTCGACGCGCTCGATGTTGGTGGTGTCGATGAAGCGGAATGAGCTGAAGCCGTTGCGCTGGACGGCGGCCGAGGTGAAACCGCGGATGCTGTAGCGCACCCAGCCTTGTGGGGAGACGTTGTCCTGGTGCACGCCGGGCGCCCATTTCACGACGTCGTAGAGGTCGTAGGGTTTTTGGTCGTCGATAAACGATTCCGTGAAAGCCATGACGGTCATCGGGAGTTGCCGGATCGGCGCGGACATGCGCGTGGCAGAGACGGAATTCCCGCCGCGGTAGCCGAGATCGGTGTCGCTGAGGACCTCGAATGGTGAAAGCACGATGACCGGAAGATCCGAGTCACGCGCGGCCGCGAGCGGGGCGCGGCGAACGCGCCCGCGCAATCGGCCGGGGGTGGCGGACGCGTCCGGGCCGGCGACCGGCGCCGGAACGGCGCGCCCGATGGGTTTGACGACGAGCGCGCTGCTGGTCGCGTCCTGCACGGCTTCGAATCCCGTTCCTTCGAGCATGATGCGCAGCGCGGCGAGGGCGGTGGCCTCGCCCCGCATCGCGCGCGTGCGGGCCCCGCGCATCGCTTCAGCCGGATAAAGAATTTCCACACCCGACTGGCGCGAGAACGTGCGGAGCGTCTGCGCGGCCTCGCCCGCGGGCACGTCGAAGTATTGCGGCCCTGCCGCGGGACAGACGGCGGCGAAGAGCAGCAGTCCGGCCAAGCAAACGAATGCCTTGTCCGACAGCCGCCGGCTGATCGGGAGCATCATCGACATGGAAATTTTTCGAGGCGAACCAGAGTCGGAAGTCCGCTGGTGGGTGTGTTGGTGCTTCGGGGTCAGCCGCGGCGGAAGCCGGGAGGGGAGCCGGTCAAGGCCGGTCGGGAACCTGAACCATTCCGGTCGCCTCCCGCAAGCGAAGTATTTTTTTCCGCAAACTATAGCGCAGAGGTTCCGGAGCCTGGAGGCCGGAAAAACGAAACCGGCGGACTGGACGCGCGAGTTGATCGGACTATTGTCGAGCGCTCTTTCCCTCTCTCGTCCCCAATGGCAAATCTCCCTCCTGCAACCAAGAACCTCCTTAGCGCCGCGAGCCCCGCGGCAGAATCGGGATGCGACAGCGGCCTGAGCCGGCGTGACTTTTTGAAAGGAGCGGCGTTCGCGGGCGCGGCGCTGGCGGCGCCGGCGATCCTGCCCTCGCGCCTGCTGGGCCAGTCGGCGCCGAGCAACAAGATCACCATCGGCATGATCGGCGTGGGCGCGCAGGGGTCGGGGCATCTGCACGCCTTGCTCGGCTTCGATGAAGTCAAGCTGCTGGCCGTCTGCGACGTGGACCGGGTCCGGCGGGAGGCGGCGCGCGCGGCGGTGAACGGATTTTACGCCAACAATGACTGCGCGGCCTACAACGACTTTCGCGAGCTGGCGGCACGAAGGGACATCGATGCGGTGTTTGTGTGCACGCCCGACAACTGGCATGCGCTCGCGGCGATCGAGGCGATCCGGCATGGAAAGGACGCCTACATCGAAAAGCCGCTGACGCTGACGATTCGCGAGGGCCGTGCGCTGGTGGACGCGGCGCGCGAGCACCAGCGCGTCGTGCAATGCGGGACGCAGCAGCGCTCGTCGAAGCATTTTCACGACGCGGCGCAGTTCATCCGCAACGACTGGCTCGGGAAGCTCGCGCGGATCGAGATCCTGATTCCGGCCAACAACAAGTTCTGCGGCGCGACCTGGCAGCCGGAACTCGTGCCCGACGGGCTGGACTGGAACCTGTGGCTCGGGCCGGCGCCCTGGCGGCCGTTCAATCGCAATGGCTGCCACTACAACTTCCGCTTCGTCCTCGATTATGCCGCGGGGCAGGTGACCAACTGGGGCGCGCACTACATCGACATCGCGCAGTGGGCGCTCGGCATGGACGACGCGGGGCCGGTCGAGATCGAAGGACACGGCGAGTTTCCGACGACCGGCCTGTTTTCGACCGCGACCAAGGTCAACTTCACCTGCCGTTACGCGAACGGCGTCGAACTGCATTGTCACACCCGTTACGATGGAGTGGCCGACGGAAATGTCCGGTTCTTCGGGGAGCGCGGCTGGCTGGACGTTTCCCGCAGCAGAATGACCGCTTCGGACAAATCGCTGTTGCAGGAGGTGGCGACCCGCGGCGGGCCGGTGAAGCTGACGGTGAGCCGCAACCATCACGATAATTTTCTGCAGTGCATCCGCTCGCGCGAGAAGCCGGTGGCGGATGTCGAGATCGGGCATCGCTCGACGACCGTGTGCAACCTCGGCAACATCGCGATGCTGCTCGATCGCAAGGTGCGGTGGGATCCGGCGCGCGAGGAGTTCGCGGACGACGAGACGGCGAACCGGATGCGGGCGCGCTCAATGCGCGGCCCGTGGGGACTGGTTTGAAGAGGCGGCGCGTCGCGGACGGCGCGCCGCGGTTCAGTCGATCAAAACCTCCGAAACCGTCCAGGCCGTGCCGTCGCGTTCGCCGACGTGGCGGACGAGGAGATAGCGACCGCGCGTGCCGGCCGGGAGATCGATCGTGGTGCGGGCCGGCTGGCCGGCGCCGGTGACGAGCGGTTCACCCGGATGTTCCGGGTCGTCGCTCACGAACACCGCATAGCCGACGGGAAACTCGTCCTCGCTGCCGGTCTCGTCGAGAACGATGCGGCGAAACGGGCGCGGCGTGTGAAAATCCAGCTTGAACCATTCTTTCGCGCTGGCGGCGACGCTCCACCGCGAACCGGTGTTGCCATCGAGAAGGCCGCGGTCGGACCACGGACTGGACGAGACGCTGATGACGGGCGGGCCGGCGAGATTGGATCGGATCGCGAGCGCGGCATCCGCCGCAGCCGCTGCGACCGCAGGATTACCGTTCTGCTGGCCGGCGAGTTTCAGCGCTTCTTCGTCGGAGCACCGATCGAGCAGATGCACGAGGCGCAGATGGACGGGGTCGGACGGCCGGGCGGCAAAGAGCCGGGACAAATCGCTCGTAAGCCGGGGTGATTTGATCGTGCGATCGCGCTCGAGGAAACGCGTTGCCGCCTCGAGGGCGCCGGCCCGGACATTCGGGCGATGGGCGCCGGCAGCCGCGGCGATGAGTGGATCCAGGCCGGCGGCGTCGGGCCAGCGCGACAGGGCGAGGATCGCGGCGCTGGAAAGATCCGCGTTGTCGCCCGTGGCGACGCGCGCGGCGCAGGCGACGGCGGATTTTCCGGCGAGATGGGGAAGGGCGGGAATCAGGCGCAGGGCGGCTCCGGGGTCGCCGTGATCGATTGCCGCGATGAGCGGTGCGGCGCGGGCGTCGGAATCCGGGTTGCGCAAAGCGACGCTGACGACGCTGCGGAGGGCGCGCGATTGCTCGGCGGCATCGGTGGCCGCGAGCGACCATTCGAGCAGGGCCGACTCGGTCGCGGGCGGGGCGATGTCGCCGAGTGCGGCGAGCGCGGCGAGGCGAACGGAGGTGTCGGCATCGTCGCGGGTTTTCAAAAGGACGGGAACGCTCTCCGTCATGTAGCGGTCACCGATCGCCTCGAGATAAACCGCGCGGAGCGCCGGCGGGCCGGAACTCGCGCCGGCGATCACGGCATCGGCGACGCCGGGACCGTTGAGCCGGCCCAGGCTTTGGCGGGCGAGCTTGGCGTCGGCGGTTTCGCCGTGGGCGACGGCGTTCGCGAGGACGGCGGCCGTTTCGGCGCTGCCGGGAAGCTGGCCGAGAGCGGCGAGTGCGGCGGCGCGGACGTCGGGATCGGAACTCCGGCTGGCCACGACAATGGCTTGATTGGCGTCGGCGTCGCCGCGGCGGCCGAGCGCGGCGATGACGGCGGCCTGCGTCGGCGCATCGAAACGCGAGAGCTCGGACGCGAGGACGTGCGTGAGATTTTTTGCGGGGTGCGCGGCGATCGCTTCGATGACGACCGGCTTGACGACGCGATCGTTGCCCGCGAGGGCGGCGACAATGCGCGCGGGCGCCTCGTCGGGTTCGGCATCGAGCACGCCGCGGAGCGCGGCGGCGCGAAGGTGGGCGGGGGCGCCGGCGGTGCCGATGATGTCGTTGTAGATCGCGACGGCATCGTTGGCTGGAAGCTGGCGGGCGATCGTGAGGCGCGCCTCGATGATATTCGGCGCGGATGGATCGGGCGCGGTTTGCAGTGCGTCCAGCGCGGCGGGCGTCGCGATTTGCGCGAGCGCGCGGGCGGCGGCCGCGGCGAGTTGGCGGTCATCTCCGCGCAGATCGGGCGCGATCAGGGGAACGGCGTCGGTGAGCTGACGGTTGCCGGCGGACTGGACGAGCGCGAGCCGCGTCGTGGGAGTGGCGTCACGGAGAGCGTCGAGGAAGAGGGTGTCGATCTGTTTGCTGCGGACGGGTTCGAGGGCGAAGCGGGCGAGGTTGATCCGCGTGTCGTCGGTGAGCATGGCGGCGAAGACGGCGCGGGCGTCGTCGGTCGTGAGCATCGCGGCGGGAAATTCGGCGAGACGCTGGCAGATCGCCTGGCGGGCGGCAAAGGTCGCGTCGCGCGAGCGAAGCAGCCCGAACAGGCGCTCGGCGATGGGCTCGAGTTTGGCGGGATCGTTGCGGGCGAGGGCGATCTCGCGGTCGAGGTCGGCGACGGGTTGCTGGGAGGAGGCGTAGTCGAGCGAGGCGAGCGGGTCGGTTTTTGTTGCGGTCACCTGCCCGGTGGCGGCCGCCGCTCCTTTCGGGGCCGGCTCGGTGGCGCACGAGGAGAGCAGGAGGGCGAGCAGAAAGGTCGCGCCGCGGCTTGCGCCGACAACGGATTTGTTCGGATGGCGAGTTGAAGAAAGCATGGTCAGAGGGTGCCGTAAGGCGCGCGGCGGGGGCGGGTGAGCAGGGCGGAGGCGACGGCATCGTCGATGATTTCCTCCTTGGCCGGATCCCAGCGGACGGGGCGCTGGACGCGGGCGGCGATGTTGTTGAGGTGGCCGACCGTCGCGCTGCGATGGCCGATCTCGACATCGGCGATCGGGTGCTGGCGCGTGCGGACGGCGTGGAAGAAATCGGAATGATGATCGTTGCTGGCGTAGAGGTGAATCTCGTCGGCGCGGAACGGTCGGGTGACGAGCGACGGCGGATCGGTCTCAATGTAGTCGCCGCGCGAAACCCAGACGGTGCCATGCGTGCCGGTGAACTCGATCATCGACTTGATGTCGTTGTCGCCGACGCGTTCGACGCGAACGCCGTCGGCGTAAACATGCGTCTGAAACGGCGTGCCCTCGTAGCCCTGGGGAATGAACTCGACCGGGCCGGAGTGATCCATGCCGAGCGCCCACTGGATGATGTCGAAGTGGTGCGCGCCCCAGTCGCCGTTCTTGCGGCCGCCGTATTCGAGGAAGCAGCGCCAGCCGCCGCCGTAGTCGCCGAGGACGCGCCGCGGGTTGTAGGGCCGCCAGGGCGTCTGGCCAAGCCAGCGATCGTAGTCGAACTCGGCCGGGACGGGCTCGGCACCGAGGTCGGGCGCGGGCGGAAAGTGGCCGAGGCGCGTGCGCACGCGCGTGATGTCGCCGATGAGGCGGTTGCGGACGATGGTGGCGGCGCGGCGGAAGGCGGCGTTGGAGCGCTGCTGCGTGCCGGTCTGGAGGATGCGGCCGTGGCGCCGCGCGGTTTCGACCAGCGGGCGGCCCTCGGCGATGTCGAGGGTGAGCGGTTTTTCGCAGTAGACGTCCTTGCCGGCGATCATCGCGGCCTTGGCGACGGCGACGTGCCAGTGGTCGGGGACGCAGACGAAAACCGCGTCGATGTCGGGGCGGGCGAGGAGCTGCTCGTGATATTGATAGGCGTCGACGCCGCGCGAGCGGCCGGTAGGCGACTCGAGCGAGTAGTGGTGCTCGACGCGGTCGCGCATGGCGCGGGCCTTGGCGAGGTTGACGTCGCAGCAGGCGATGATGCGGCAGTCGTCGCGGTTGATCAGCGCGTCGTAGTGGCTGTGGCAGATGAGGCCGTTGCCGATCAGGCCGATCGAGAGGCGGTTCGAGGGAGTTTCGCCGGAGCGGGCGCGAAGGAGGCGCGGAAACGTGAGCGCGGCGGAGGCGACGGTGGCGGTTTTGAGAAAGGCGCGGCGCGAGAGGGGCGGAGGCATGATGGGGTGATTGGGACGGATAGGATCGCTAGGACGAATGTGAAGAGGAATCGGTGCGGGGAAAACGCGGGGCGGGTGCGCAGAATTTGAAAACTGAAGATCGGGAGGCGGAAATTTAAAATCGGCGGCGGCGGAACGCCGGAGCCACGCGGATCAGGCGAGGAGGGACTTCAGATCGGCGAGGGAGAGTTTCGCGGCGGCGGCATCGCTGGCTTCGAAGACGTCGGCGAGGAGCGCGCGCTTTTCGGTTTGGAGGGCGAGGACTTTTTCCTCGACGGTGCCGCTCGCGATGAGCTTGTAGCTGGTGACGACGCGTTTTTGGCCGATGCGATGGGCGCGGTCGGTGGCCTGGGCCTCGACGGCGGGATTCCACCACGGGTCGAAATGGACGACGGTGTCGGCGGCGGTGAGGTTGAGGCCGGCGCCGCCGGCTTTGAGCGAGATGAGGAAGACAGGGACGTCGGGCGAGGTTTGAAAACGATCGACCTCGGCCTGGCGGGCGGCGGGTGACAGCGTGCCGTCGAGATAGCAGAAAGGAATTTCGGAATGGGTGAGGTCCTCGCGGAGGAGGGCGAGGAGCGCGGTGAATTGGGAGAAAACGAGGAGGCGGTGGTGGTCGTCGGTGGACTCGTCGAGAAGTTCGCGGAAGGCGGCGAGCTTCGCCGAATCGGCGAAGCCCGGTTGAGAGTTGAGGATTGCGAGTTGAGAGCCAGGCAGCAGGCGGGGGTCGCAGCAGATTTGGCGAAGGCGGAGAAGCTGCGTGAGCGCGGCGAGGCGGAGGCGCGACTCGGAAGCGCCGGCAGCCTCGAGGTCGAAAAGTTCGCGCTCGGTGCGCTGCTGTGTTTCGCGGTAGAGCGCGGCCTGGGCGGACGTGAGCTCGCACCAGAGGATATGCTCGAGTTTCTCGGGGAGCTCGGGAGCGACGGCCTGTTTGGTGCGACGAAGAATGTAGGGGGCGGTTTTGGCGCGGAGGCGATCGTCGAACCACGTGCGCTCGTCGGCGCGGGAGTTTGGCGGGACTTTTTCAACGTAGCCCGGGAGGAGAAACTCGAAAAGCGAACGGAGATCATCGAGGGAGTTTTCGACGGGCGTGCCGGTCAGGACGAATCGGCTGCGGGCGCGGAGGGAGCGGAGCGCGGCGGCGTTTTGGGTGCGGCGGTTCTTGATGTGCTGGGCCTCGTCGGCGATCACGCAGGCGAATTCGCGAGCGGCGAACAGCGGCTGGTCGCGAGTGAGCGTGCCATATGACGTGATCACGAGATCGTGGGCGTCGAAGTCGGCGGAAGCGGCGAGGCGGTTGGCGCCGTGATGGACGAAGACGCGAAGCTGCGGGGCGAACCGGGCGGATTCGCGGCGCCAGTTCTCGAGCAGCGACGCCGGGCAAACGACGAGCGAGGGCGAGGCGGCGCCGCCGGGGTTGTCATACATTATATGACGACTGGCCTGGTCGCCTTCCGTCGGGAGCTGGAGGGGTTTGTCATATAATGTATGACAACGGTGAGGAAGGGCGGCGAGAAGGGCGAGGGTCTGGAGGGTTTTGCCGAGGCCCATTTCGTCGGCGAGGATGCCGGCGAGCTTGTGGCGGTGGAGGTGCCAGAGCCAGGCGGCGCCGAGTTGCTGGTAGGGACGAAGCGCGGCGCGGAGCGAGGGCGGCAGCGGCGCGGGCTCGAGGCGCGAGAGATGGCGGAGCGATTCGGTGCGAACGCGCCAGGCTTCGGGCGGTTGAAACGAGGGCGACAGCGCTTCGAGCGTTTGCTGGGCGTCGATGGCGCGGAAAGCCGGGATGCGATGGGTCTGGCGCGTGGCGAGGGCGGCGGCCGGATCGCCGGCGAGGGCGCGCTGGGCGGCGACGAAGCGCGTCACCCGGACGGGATCGAGGAGGACGATTTGGCCGTCCGTTTCGACGTAGCCGCGATTCGTGGCGAGGGCGGAGCGAAGCGCGTCGTCGGAGGCGGAGCCGGCGCGAAGGGCGAGCGTGACCTCCGGCGCATCGCGGTCGCCGGAGATTTCGGCGGAGATCTCGACGGCCGCGAGGCGGGCGGTGTTTTGCTCGAAGTTGGGGGTGAAACGCGCGGCGAATTCGTCGCGCAGGCGGGCGAGGTTTTCGGCGAGGAAGTTGAGCGTCTTGTGGCGGTCGCGGAGCCACCAGCGGCGATTCGACGGCTCGAGAATGAAGCCGTGCGCCTTTACGAGCTCGAGCGCGCGGACGTAGGTGGGATGTTCGCGGGAGGGAAGCGTGATCGCGAGGAAGTGTTCGGAGCCGTCGACCGTCATCGGCGCGGCCGATGAGGAATTGCCGATTGCCGAATGCCGATTGCCGAACGAGGGCGGGCGCGGCGGTGAGGGAGGAGGGGGCGCGGTCGGTTCGGAAAGGAGGGCGGCGTGGTGGAAGACGGCGGGCTGGTTGTTTTCGAAAAAGACCGGCTGGGAGCCGGCGGCGTCGGCGAGGTCGCGGAGCTGGGCGCGCGTGAGCTGGAGGAAACGCGGCGGCGTCGGCGCGGCGGACCAGCGCTGGAGGAGGGCGAGGACCGGGAGAAGCTCGGGACCGGGCGGGGCGGAGAGGTCGAAGTCGAGCTTGAGCGGAATCGCGTTGCGGGCGGCAGCGGCGGCGAGATTCGGCGGAAGGTGGATGCGAAGCATGGAGACGGAAAGCGGAGAGCGGAGAGTCCAGAGCTGAGGGCGGAGGAACGCTTAAGCGATGGCGTCGCGCCGGCAAGCAGCGGGCTTATGGACACGGCGCGAAAGGGCGCGGCAAGCGGCAACCTACGAAGCTTGCGCTCCGCGCAACCACGAAATGGGATCGGGAATAAATCCCGGGCCGCGCGGTTCTGATTTTTCCAGATGAGTTCCGAAGCATTTTCGCAATTGGTGGATGCGCACTACGCGCCGCTCTACCGTTTTGCCCTGAGCCTGGCGAAGAACTCGGCGGACGCGGGCGACCTGGTGCAGCAGACGTTTTTCATCTGGGCGACGAAGGGGCACGGGTTGCGGGATGCGGGGAAGGCGAAGTCGTGGCTGTTCACCACGCTGTATCGGGAATTCCTGCGCGGGCGGCGGCGGGACACGCGATCGACCTCGCTCGAGGATCTGCCGCCGGGCGAGACGGATGTGGCGGCGGAGGAAATCGACCGGGTGACGCAGCTCGACGCGGCGGCGGTCGTGGCGGCGCTGCAGGCGGTGGACGAAATTTTTCGGGCGCCGCTGACGCTCTTTTACCTCGAAGACCTGTCCTATCAGGAAATCGCGGAGACGCTCGACGTGCCAATCGGGACGGTGATGTCGCGGCTGTCGCGCGGGAAGGCGCAGTTGCGCAGCGTGCTTTCGACGATGAACGAGCGGACCAGAAAAGTCGTGCCCTTCGACGGCGCGACACGGAGGAACCAAGCGTGAACAACCAACAAGCGAAATTCATCCTGTCGGGCTACCGGCCGGGCGGGCAGGACGCCGCGGATGCGATGTTCGGCGATGCGCTGTCACAGGCGGCGGCGGACCCGGTGCTCGGAGCGTGGTTTGCCCGCGAGCAGGCGCACGATCGCGCAGTGGCGGCGAAGCTGCGGGAAATCGTCCCGCCGGCGGGCCTGCGCGAGGCGATCCTCGCGGGAGCGCGGGTGAGCGGCGCGCAGCCCGCGCCGGCGGCGCGCTGGCAGAGCTGGACGCCGCGGCTGGCGATGGCGGCGGCGATCGTGGTGCTGATCGGGGCGGGGGCGGTGGCGGTGTGGCCGCGACCGATGGATGCGGCGGAGTCGCCGCTGGCGAAATTCGCGATGCTCGATGCACGGGAGACCTCCAAGCACGGCGGCCACGGCGAGGAGCAGAAGGATCTGCAGGCGGACTTGAGCAACAACGCGACGCACCTGAGTGGTGACCTGCCGGTCGATTTCGCGGCGCTGGCGAAGACGGGCTGCCGGACGCTGGACCTCGGCGGGAAGCCGGTGCTCGAGGTGTGCTTCAAGCGAAATGGGAAGTGGTTTCACTGCTACGTCGCGCGCTGCGATGATTTCCCGTCGTTGCCGGCAAAGCAAGGGGCGCAGTTTGCGGAGAACGGCGCGATGGGGGCGGCGACCTGGGCGGACGGCGTGCACCGGTTCGTGGTCGCGAGCAACACGGGGGTGAGCGCGATCCGGCGGTTGCTGTGATTGCGGCCTTTTGTCTCCGGACGTTTGGCCCGCGGGCGGATGCGTGAATTTGGGCGCGGGCTGGCCGGTCCGGGCCGGTGGTTCGTTTAAACGGCGGGACACGGCGGGTGGCGCGGGCTTTCATCTGGATTTTGCGTGCGGCCCGAAAGAGATTTCGTTCACCCCATGGCAAAGAATGCGGCGAAAATTCCCGAGACCCGGAATGCGGAGCGGCGGCGGTTGGAGGAGGACCAGAGGCGCGAAAAGAACTGGAAGCGATGGGGCCCTTACCTCTCGGAACGGCAGTGGGGAACGGTGCGGGAGGACTACTCGGCGGACGGCGACGCGTGGCGCTATTTCACGCACGAGGACGCGCGGAGCCGCGCCTACCGCTGGGGCGAGGACGGGCTGCTGGGGATTTGCGACCGCGAGTGCCGGCTGTGTTTCGCGCTGGCGCTGTGGAATGAGCGCGATCCGATCCTGAAGGAGCGGCTGTTCGGTTTGAGCGGGCCGGAGGGGAACCACGGCGAGGACGTGAAGGAGTGTTATTTTTATCTCGATGCGACGCCGACGAATTCATGGCTGCGCGCGCTCTACAAATATCCGCAGGCGGAATTTCCCTACGAGCGGCTGAAGGCGGAGAACCGGCGGCGCGGGCGGGCCGAGCCGGAGTTCGAGTTGCTCGACACGGGTGTGTTCGACGGCAACCGGTATTTCGACGTGTTCGCGGAATACGCGAAGGCGGGGCCGGATGACATCCTGATCCAGGTCACCGTCGCGAACCGCGGGCCGGAGCCGGCGCGGTTGCACGTGCTGCCGACATTGTGGTTTCGCAACACCTGGTCGTGGGGCTGCCGCCACGAAGGTTGCGAGGTGAAGCCGCGCATGCACGCCGTCGGCGATGCGCGCGTGCAGTGCGATCATCCCAGCCTGGGGAAATTTTTTTGGGAGGTGGAACAGAACGAAGGTGAAGGGCGCGAGGGCGCCGCGGCTCCGGGCATGGACCTGCTGTTCACGGAAAACGAGACGAACGCGGCGCGGTTGTTCGGCGCGAAAAACGAGTCGCCGCACGTGCGCGACGCGTTTCACGAGCACGTGATTGGAAAGCGGGGCGGCGCGGTGAATCCGGCGCGCGTTGGAACGAAATGCGCGGCGCATCGCGCGCTCGAGCTGGGCGCGGGCGCGGAACGGGTCTGGCGGATGCGGCTGCGGGCCGGCGAGCCGGCGGGCTTCGGCGCGGAATTCGAGAACGTAATGGCGGCGCGGCGGCGGGAGGCGGACGAGTTCTACGCGGGACTGCGCGGCGCCGGCGCAAGCAACGAGACGCAGGCGCCGTTTGGCGGAAAGAGGAAGGCGCGAACGGAGGAGGCGGAGCGGGTCGTGCGCCAGGCCTATGCCGGCCTGATCTGGTCGAAGCAGTTTTACCACTATGTCGTCCAGGACTGGCTGGCGGGTGATCCGGCCCAGCCGCCGCCGCCGGTCGAGCGGCAGCACGGGCGAAACAGCGACTGGCGCCACGTGTTCACGCGCGATGTGATTTCGATGCCGGACAAGTGGGAATATCCGTGGTTCGCGGCGTGGGACCTGGCGTTTCACATGGTGGCGATGGCGCGGCTCGACGCGGATTTCGCGAAGCGGCAGCTGAATCTTTTGCTGCGCGAGTGGTATATGCACCCGAACGGGCAGCTCCCGGCCTACGAGTGGAATTTTTCCGACGTGAATCCGCCGGTGAACGCGTGGGCTTGCTGGCGGGTTTACAAGATGACGGCGCGGCGCGGCGAACGCGACCGCACCTGGCTGGCGCGGGTGTTCCAGAAGCTCCTGATGAATTTCACGTGGTGGGTGAACCGCAAGGATCCGAACGACCGGCATCTTTTCAGCGGCGGTTTCCTCGGGCTCGACAACATCGGGGTGTTCGACCGCTCGAAGCCGCTGCCGGACGGCGGGGCGCTGACGCAGGCGGACGGGACCGCGTGGATGGCGTTTTATTGCGGGACGATGCTCTCGATCGCGCTCGAGCTTGCGTCGCACGATCCGGCTTACGAGGACATCGCCTCGAAGTTCTTCGAGCATTTCGTGGCAATCGCGGATGCGATGAACCACCTCGGCGGCACCGGGCTTTGGGAGGAGGAAGACGGCTTCTACTACGACCAGTTCATGCTGGATGGACGGACGAGGCCCGTGCGGCTGCGGTCGATGGTGGGCATCATCCCGCTCTTCGCGGTGGAAATCATCACGGAGGAGCAGATGCGGGCGCTGCCGGGATTCGCGAAGCGCACGAAATGGTTTCTCGAACACCGGCGCGATCTGGCGGGACAGATCGCGTATCTCGAGCAACGCGGGGGCCGGGGGCACTATCTCCTGGCGATTCCGCGGCGGGAGCGCCTGGAACGCGTGCTGCGGTATGTGCTGGACGAGGCGGAATTTTTGTCGGGGCACGGCGTGCGCTCGCTCTCGCGGGCGTATCGCGACCGGCCGTTTACGCTCGAGCTCGACGGGCACTCATGGCGGGTGAACTATGTGCCGGGCGATTCGGACTCGGGATTGTTCGGCGGGAATTCGAACTGGCGCGGCCCGGTGTGGATGCCGGTGAACTATCTCCTGATCGAGACGCTGGAACGTTACCATCATTTCTACGGCGATGAATTCACGGTGGAGTTTCCGACCAGCAGCGGCAACCGGCTGACGCTGGCGCAGGTGGCGCGCGAGCTGGCGCGCCGGCTCGTGAATCTGTTTCTGCCCAATGACGACGGTCGCAGGCCCGCGCTCGGCCTCGAACCAAGGTTCGTGAATGATCCACACTGGCAGGAACTGATGTGGTTCCACGAGTATTTTGACGGCGAGACCGGACACGGCTTGGGTGCGAGCCATCAAACCGGCTGGACTGCGCTGGTTGCGCGATTGATCGAAAACCAGTCGCGCTGAAATGCGCCGCGCCGTCGATACCGCGAGCCGTCCCGTGCATTTTACGGCGGCATAGGGGTTCCCCCGAAATTCAGGGAAAAAGACCGGCGAGAATAGAACCTAGCGCGCGCGTCTCGGTCAGGACGCCCCGTGAAATCGAGTCTGCGGCGTTTCTCCGATGCGCGCTTCCTGCTTCTTTCCGGAGTGGTGCTGGTGTGCGGCGCGGCGCCGGCGGCGGTGCATGCCGCCTCGCCGCGGGCGGAGGTGCTTGAGGCGATTCACCGGATCGAAAATCCGCAGGATTTGCGCCGGCCCGGCCGCTACGGCGAACTGGGCGCCTATCAATTCAAGCGCTCCACCTGGCGGATGTACACGACGATACCGTTTTCCTATGCGGTGAACCGCCATGCGTCGGACACGGTGGCGATCCGGCACTACGAGTGGATCAAACAAGGACTCGAGCGGAACGGCCTCGAGGCCACGGCCTACAATATCGCGCTCGCGTGGAATGGCGGGTTGCAGGCGGCGGTGGACGGGCGTTCGTGCGCGGCGGCGCGGGACTACGCGGAACGGGTGAACAACATCGTCCATGAAATGCGGGCGGAGCACGTGGCGGCGCTGAGGTAGCGAAGCGGAAAAGCGAACGGCACGCGAAGAACTGTCGCCGCCGCCGGGGCCGAACGGCCAGAAATGCGCTTGGTTGCCGGCGGAGTCGTTGTCAGGCTGCCGCCCGCGGATGAAGATTCCTGCGCTTCATGGCTTGTGGCGGACACCGGTTTCCCCGCTGGTGTGCTTCGGGATCGCGTGGCTGGTGGCGCAGACGCGGATCGTGAACCATTTCGAGTGGCGGACGCTGGACTGGCGGACCGAGGTGCGAGCGATGCTGCAGTCGCCGCCGGATCCGCGGATCGCGATCGTGCTCTACGAGGATTCGACGGAGCTGAACCTCACGCCATGGCCGCCGGACCGCAAGGTGCACGGAGACATGATCGAACTGCTGTCGCTGGCCCATCCGGCGGTGATTTCGTGGGACGTCATCCTCGACGCGATCCGCGAGGGTGATGGTGACGCGCACATGGCCCATGCGGCGGAGATTGCACGGCGGGAGGGAATCAAGGTGGTCACGGCGTCGGTGACGAGCCCCGATCCGGCGGAAGATCCGGCGGGGCCGGGCGCCACGGGACCGACGCAGCCGCTGCGCGACGTGACAGGGGACATGGCGAAGCTCGTCGGCGACGTGTATGCCATCCGGCCGTTTCCGGCGCTGCGGAAAGTGAGCTGGTATGTATTTGCCGACGTGCCGAAA
>DASZPP010000068.1:0-3062 GCA_035549975.1 Opitutus sp. | reverse complement strand
GCGCGCTCGTGACTTTCACGGAATACGCGGCGGCGCAGAAACTTTTCGGCGATACGCTGCAGCTCCACGTGATGAATCTCGCCGACGGGCGCGGCGCGGCGGGCGTGCGCGTGCGCGCGGTGACATGGGAGTACGGGTTCGTCGCCGAGGCGGTCACGAACCGCGACGGCACGGCGGAGTTTTCCCAGGCGAAGCTGCGCCCCACACCCGGCTCGCCCGCGAGGTATTTTGTCATCGAGACGCCGGATGGCCCGATGATGCAGGACGTGGATGCCGAGCATTACGCGGAGAGCGGTTACCCGGTGGAGGCGGCGAAGGCCCCCGCGGCGCGGCTGGTGGTGGCGACCGACCGGCCGATTTACCGCCCGGGGCAGGTCGTGAAATTCAAGGCGTTCGCGCGCGAGGTCACGCCCGACGGGCTCCGCGTGCCGCGCAGGGGGAAGATGACGTGGGAGATCTCGGAAGCGGGCGGCGACAGGATCACGGGCGGCAGCGGATACGTGGATGATTACGGCGGCGCGGATGGCGAATGGAAAATCCCCGACTCGGCCAAGGTGGAGCTTTACGAAGTGACGGTGACTTGCGCGGGCGCGAGCGCGAACCAGGATTTCAACGTCCAGGAGTTCCGGCCGCCGCCGTTCACGGTGACGGCGGAGGACATGCAATTGCCGGGCGGCGTCGCGGGTGTGCGCGTGACTTCCGCGTATTTCCACGGGGCGGTGAACGCCGGGGCGCACGTGAAATGGACGGCGGACTGGACGCGGCAATTGACCGGCGACGACACGATCGTGATCGCAGCCGACGGGCCGCGCATCATCTCGGGCCGGCGCGAGCGCGGGGAGCAGGCCTCGGGCGAGGGCACGCTGGGAAATGATGGCACGCTGGAAATCAAAAACGATTGCCCGTTCAAGGAGGCGGGGCCGCGCGGGTGGTATCACGTCTCGTGGAAGATCGATGTCACCGGGCCGGACGGCCAGACGATTTCGCAGGAGGCGAGCTATCCGGTGTATGCGACGGATGAGCAATTGACCGTGAGCGGCTGGCAGGAGGAGGCGAAGCCGGGCGAAGCGAAGGACGCGGCGGCCGTCATCGGTGTGCAGGCGTCGGCCACGACTTCAGGGACGATGCCGCTTGGCAATAGCCCCGTGGTGGTTGATGTTTACAAGGTCGGTACGAAGACGGCGAAGGAGCAGATTTCCGGGAGCGTTTACCGCTACAAGAACACGGTGCTTTTTGAAAAGGTGAAGAGTGTCGAGGGCCGGACGCCGTTTAAACAAGAGATAACAATCGGCGGCCCGGGCGAATATTTCGTGGCGGCGCGCGACCCGGGAAACGCGGCGGTGCCGGCGTGCGTGCAGCGTATTTATGTGGGCGGGCCGGGGCAGGCGGAGTTCGCGGTGAAGGACGAGGAGAGTATCGGCGTGAAGTGCGACAAGGGGGATTACGGCGACGGGAGCAATTTTTACGCGCCGGGCGACAAGGCGAATTTCACCGTGCAATCGCCCTTCGCGGGGATGGCGTGGGTCACGGTCGAGACCTCCACCGTGCTCGACACGTTTTATGTTCCGCTCGAGGGGAACGCGGGGAAATTCGAGGTCCCAATCAAGAAAGAGTACGCGCCGAATGCGTGGGTGAGCGTTTATCTGCTCAAGGGGGGCGGGGCGGACCAGCTCCCCGCGGAGCGGTTCGGCTCGGTGGAGATCGCGGTGCGGCCGGCGGACCAGCGGCTCGACGTGAAGCCGGTGTTCGCGTCGTCGCAGGTGCATCCCGGGCAGCCGGTGACCGGCGAGGTGGATGTGAATTGCCAGGGGAAACCGGTGGCGGACGCGGACGTGACGGTTTACGCGGTGGACGAATCGATCCTCGACGCGGGCGACTGGCATGAGCCGCCGCTGCGCGACGATATGTATCCGCTGCGGAACTGGAATGTGGGGACTTACCACGGATTGCAGGCGCTTTCCTTCGGCGTCGATACGGCGAGCCTGCACCAGAAGGGGTTCATCGTCGGCGGCGACGTGGTGGCGAAGGCAGTGATGTCGCCGGCGGGGGAGCAGGAGTGCCGCACGAATTTCCCTCCGCTCGCGTATTGGAAAACGGAGCTGCGCACGGACAAGGAGGGGAAGGTCGCGTTCAATTTCACCGCGCCGGACGCGCTCACGAAATACCGCGTGATCGCGCTGGCGCAGACGAAGCAGAGCCAGTTCGGCACGGGCTCGGAGTGCGTCGAGGTGAGCAAGCCGGTGCAGATCGAGCCGGCGCTGCCGCGGTTTGTGCGCGTGGGCGACGAGATCGAACTCCGCGCCGTGGTGCGGCAAAAGGTGGCGGACGAATTGCCGGTGACGGTGCATTGCGCGACGACGCTGGAACTCGTGGGCGAGGGCGCGCAGACGCAGACGGTGAAACGCGGGATCGCGTCGGTGTTCCGGTTCCATGCGAAGGCGGGGGAATTGGCGTCAGCCTCGGTGAGTTTCGCGACGGATGCCGGGCCGGGCGACGCGGTGAAGATGTCGCTCCCGGTGTATCCGCCGACGCTGCTGCGGAAGGAGGCTGTTTATACAACGTTAAGCGAGATCCAGAAGCGCATCCCGGACGAATGGACGAAGGCGACGGGCTCGGCGGAGATCACGGTCTCCACTTCGCCCTGGCTGCCGAAGCTCACGGGGCTGCCGGAGGTGCTCGACTACCCCCACGGCTGCTTCGAGCAGATCACGAGCCGCGTCCTTTGTTATACAGTGTTGGACGATTTGCTCGCGTACCTGCCGGAGCCGGCGTCGCGCGAGGAGAATTACAAGCAGCGCATGGACTCGGGCCTCCAAACCATGTTGGACAACATCATCGACGACTCCGGCAAGGGCGGTTTTCTTCCCTACTGGCCGGGCGAGGCGGCCTCGCCGGTGCCGACGGTCGCCGGTTGCTGGGCGGTGGAAAAAGCGGCGGCGCGCGGGATGAAGGTGCCCGACGGCCTGCAGGAATCGCTGGAGGAGGGGACGCTCACCATCGCGAAGGGCGGGAGCGACGTGCTGAAGGTCGATCCGTATTCGCGGGCGTTCGCGCTGATGGTG
>DASZPP010000067.1:0-2013 GCA_035549975.1 Opitutus sp. | reverse complement strand
CGCTGCCGGACGGCGCAGCCGGCGGGCCGGAAGAGGCCGGGCGCGAGCCGCCGCCGGAGATCGCCTCGCGCCGCGGCCGCGTCCTGCTCGTCGAGGACCACCAAGCGACGCGCACGACGCTCGAGCAACTGCTCGAACGCCGCCGCTACCAGGTGTTTTCGGCCGGCACGGTGGCCGAGGCCCGGGTGCTCGCGGCGCGCGAGCCGATCGACCTCGTCATCTCCGACATCGGCCTGCCCGACGGCAACGCCTACGAACTGATGCGCGAGTTGCACGACACCCGCGGCCTGCCGGGGATCGCGCTCACCGGCTACGGCATGGAAAACGACATCGCCCGAAGCTACGCCGCCGGATTCGCGATCCATCTCACGAAGCCCTTGCGCGTGCAATTGCTCGACGAGGCCCTGGCCAGGGTGGCCGAGGATGATGCGAAATTGTAGGGCCGGCCCGCCGCCACCGGTGACATCCCGCTGACACAGCCGAGTCTTGTGTGGCGGGGCTTCCTGGGTGAGTATTCCCCTCCCACTCATGAAATCCGTTCGCGAATTCGCCGCCGCGAAGGCCGCCGGCCGCAAGATCGTGATGGTCACCGCCTATGATGCGTGGACCGCGCGACTCCTGCGCGACACGGCGGTGGACTGCGTGCTCGTGGGCGACAGCGCGATGATGGTCGTGCATGGCCAGCGCGACACGCTGAGTGCGACGGTCGAGCTCATGGCGATGCACACGCGCGCGGTCGTGCGCGGTGCGCCGGAAAAACTCGTGATCGCGGACTTTCCCTTTCTCGCCGCGCGCAAGGGCCCCGCCCACGCGCTCGACGCCGCGGCGGAGCTGCTGCGCGCCGGCGCCGAGGCGGTGAAAATCGAAGGCGTGCGCGGCCATGCCGAGGTGATCCGCCACCTCGTCGAGTCGGGCATCCCGGTGATGGGCCATCTCGGGCTCCAGCCGCAATCGGTGCATGCCCTCGGTGGCTACGCCGTGCGCGGGCGCGATGGCGCCGAGGCCGGGCGCATGCGCGACGACGCGGCGGAACTCGAGGCCGCGGGAGCGTTCGCGGTCGTGCTCGAATGCATCCCGCAACGGCTCGCCAGCGAGATCACCGGCGCGCTGCGCATCCCCACGATCGGGATCGGCGCCGGCGCGGGCTGCGACGGACAGGTGCTCGTCCTGCACGATCTGCTGGGACTCACGGCGGACTTTCAGCCGCGGTTCGTGCGGCATTTCGCCGACGGCGCGGCGGTCGTGCAAAAAGGTGTGACCCGCTACGCCGAGGCCGTGCGGTCCGGCAAATTCCCCGCGGGGAAGGAAAGCTTTTCGTGATCGTCATGCCCCGCGTCGTCCCCACGGTCGCCGCCTGGCGGGAGCTGCGCACCGCGCATCGCGCGGCGCACCGGACGATCGGTTTCGTGCCGACGATGGGCGCGCTGCACGAGGGGCATCTGTCCCTCGTGCGGACGGCGCGGCGGGAAAACGACGTGGTGCTGGCTTCGATTTTCGTCAACCCGACGCAGTTCGACGAGGCGCAGGACTACGAAAAATATCCGCGGATGCCCGAGTCGGATCTGGCGCGGCTCGACACGGCCGGCGTCGACGCGGTGTTCGTGCCCTCGTTCGCCGAGATTTATCCGGACGGCACGCGCTACTCGGTGCACGAGTCGGATCACAGCCGCGAACTCGAAGGCGCGCACCGGCCGGGACATTTCACCGGCATGCTGACGGTCGTGATGAAGCTGCTCCAGATCGCCGGCGCGGATCGCGCGTACTTCGGCGAGAAGGATTTCCAGCAGTTGCAGCTCGTGCGCGGGATGGGCGAGGCGTTTTTCCTCAACACCGAGATCATCGGCTGCCCGATCGTGCGCGAGGCCGACGGGCTCGCGATGAGCTCGCGCAACGCCCGGCTCTCGCCGGAACAGCGGGCGCTCGCGCCGAAATTTCACGCCGCGCTCGCCGGCGCGCCGACGGCCGGCGCGGCGAACGCGCAGCTCGCCGCCGCGGGGTTCGCGGTCGATTACG
>DASZPP010000066.1:0-9762 GCA_035549975.1 Opitutus sp. | reverse complement strand
GAGGATGCGCGTGCCGTCGAGCTTGCCGCCGTTGAGCAGCATCTGGGCGAAACGGGCGTAGTCGCCCGCGGTCGAGTAGAGCCCGCCGCCGCCGCTCTGGACGCCGGTGCCGTCAGGCTTGGGATCGCGGCTGTTTAGAGGATGAGCGGGCGCGAGTTTGCCGGCAGCGTCGGTTTCGTAGAGCAGGGCGAGGCGGTCCTTCTTCGCGTCGGGCACCCAGAAGCCCGTGTCGCGCATGCCGAGGGGCTGGAAAATGTGTTCGTCGAGGTAACGGTCGTAACGCTGGCCGGAAACCCGCGCGACGATGGCGCCGACGAGATCGAGATTGATGCCGTAGCGGAAGCGCACGCCCGGCTCGTCGAGCACCGGGAGCGCGGCGACGCGCTTCACGAAGTCGTCGAGATTGGCCGCCTCCCAGACGTGGGCGCGTTTGAAGAGCTCGATCGCGGCGGGATTTTTGCCGGCGGAGTATTCCGCGTCGTAGTAGTAGCCCGAGGTCTGGTTCAGCAGATTCAGGATGGTGATCTTGCCTTCGGCGGGCTTGAGCTGCGGCGCGTCGGCGGTGCCGCCGACGAGGATCTGGCGGTCCTTCAGCTCGGGCAGGTATTTCTCGACCGGGTCGCTGAGCTTGAGCTTGTCCTGCTCGACCAGCGTGAGGATCGCGACGGACGTGATGACCTTGGACATCGAGTAGATGCGCACGATCGTGTCCTTCTCCATCGGCTTCTTTGCTGCGATGTCCCGCCAGCCGTGCGCGTGCCAGTCGACGACCTTGCCGTTGCGCGCAAAGAAGGTGACGTAGCCGGCGTATTTGCCGTCGTCGACGTAGCGATCGAGAGCGCGGTGGGCGACCTCGAGCCGCCGGGCGGAAATGCCCTCGTCGGCGGGCGCGGCGACGGGGAGCGGCCAGGCGGCGGCTGCGGCACGGAGGGGAAACGCGAGCATGAGGGTGAGGAGCAGATCGGGAAGGAACCGGGGTAGTTTCATCGGAAGAGTTGACGAAAGGAGCGGGCGGGAGATGCGCGCGGCCGCGGTAAAATGGATTTCGGCGGTGACTGACGGCCGGGAAAACCGGGAAGCCGGCTCAGGCGGCCGGCGCGGGAAATTCCGCGGCGAGGCGGCGGAGCATCGTGATGCTGCGCAGGGTCGCGGGCGGGAGCTTCAGGGCTTTCATCGCGGGCAACGCCCAGACCTTCGATTCGTGCGTCGGGATGCGGCAACGCCAGTAGAACTCGCGGCCGTTGACGGCAAAGGCGTCGGCCTCGGTGCGGATCGTGCGCAGCTGGCCGGCGGTGGCCGTGGAAGGCGCCTCGCGCCAGAAGCCGACGTGAATGATGTTCGCGGCGGCCGAGGTCTCGGTGACGGGAAACGGCTCGAAGGCAAGCGCGGCGGCGAGTTCGGTGCGCGTGCGAAGAAAGGTCGGGACCTCGTAACCGAGCGAATCGCGAAGGTGCTGCTCGATCTGCCGGGCGAGTTTCGCCTCGTCGCGAGATTTGGCGGTGAAGAGGACGTTGCCGCTGGCGATGAACGTGGCGACGTCGTCGAACCCGAGCGCGGCGAAAAGCGCGCGCAGGGCGTCCATCTTGATGCGGCGACGGCCGAGATTCATTCCGCGGAGGAAGGCGATGTAGCGGGGCATGGGAAAGCGTGACGAGTAGAGGTGCGCGGACGGCGCCCGCCAAGATCGAAGGGATTGGCGAGGCGGCGGCGTTATGCGATCCGAAACATCGGGCGGATTGCCGGTGCGGTGTCGTGGCTCCGGCGCAGCGGCAGTCCCGGTGGAAGTTTCAACACCATGATCAGTGCTTCGCGGTTGTGCGGAACAAGCGGCGTGGCGTTGGTGGAAATCTACGCGTTGCCGTGGCGACGGCGTCACGGCGATTTTTCAATTACGTGGAAACATTCTGCGGCGGTTGGGCGTCAAACGCCGCAATGAATGCCACGCCCGTTTCCCCGCGCAAAGAGCTGTCCCCGACCCTCGACGAAGATTTGCAGATCGTGCACGCGACGCTCGCCGTGCTCGTGGAGGACGTGCAGCAGTATTCGGACGATGCCCGGGAAGACATTGCGGCGGCGATGGGCCATGTGCATGCGGCACACGACCGGCTGATGCGGCTGCAGGCGACGGAACGGTAGCGCAGGCCGCGCGGGACCGGTTGCCGACGGAGACAATTTGAAAATTCGATCCCGCTCCTCGAGGAGCGGGCCACGCGGTCTGTGGGCCACAGCGGCTTCAGAAAAATCGTGGCCGCGAGCGTGAGCGAGTGGAAGGTTTGTCCGCTCGCCCACGCGGCTGCGACCGCAATTGCGGCGACGGTCCGACTTGGAACGCCGTAGCGGCTTGCGGGCGGGCGCGACTACGGGGACGGGAAGCGCGGCGCGAGACCGCGGCGGCACGTTCTTCAATCGCGCGACTTGGGGCGCGCCGGAATGCCGGCGATGCGGGAGAGCTCGCGGTGAATTTTGGTGACGCGCTCGACCTGGCCCTTGGCGGGGAAGCGTTCGTAGAAACCCTCGTTGCGGAATTCGCGAACCTGCTCGCTCCACGGCGCGAGCCGGGCGCTCCAGCGTCCGACCCGGCCGTCGGCGGGCTCGAGGTCGGAGGCGGCGAGGTCGGCGCAGACGCGGAAGAGCGCCTTGAGCACGACGGGCTTGGTGACCTGATACGACGGGTTGCCCCACGCGTCGCCCCAGGCCTGGGCGGCGGATTTGAGGAAGTCGCGGACGACGGCGTAGTAGAGGCCGGCGTTGCGCTTGTCGGCGCCCTCGGCGGAGATTTTTTTCCAGGCGGATTTCACCCAGCGATGGATTTCGTTGAAGAGCTCGGCCTGAAGGATCCATTTCTCCTGCTTGCTGCGGCCGCCGAGCCGGTTGATGCGGTAGCGGAGCGGGCTGTCGCCCTCGCGGTAGAGCATTTCGGTGATGTGGGCGGCGAAGCGGCGGTCGGGCTCGGCCCAGGAGACGCGCTCGTAGAGGTCGACGAGGTGGCTCTTGTTGATGCGCGTCGGCGTGGAGTTGATGATGACGAACATCTCCGTGGCGAAGTCCTCGCTGCGGCCGTCGAAGATCACGCACGGCACCTGGATGTTCTTGGCCTCGTCGGGGTGGGTGCGCAGATAAAACTCGAGGGCGGCGAGCCGGTGCTGGCCATCGATGATGAGGAATTTTTCCTGCGGTTCGGAGAGGCGGCCGATGCCGCTGCCGTCGGACCACGGCTCGAAGCCGAGCTTCTGTGGCGTGAAGAGGAGAACGGTGCCGGGAATCGGCGGCTGGGTGATGGCGGTCTCGTAGAAATTGCGGATCGCGGCGACCTTGGACTTGGAGAGTTCGCGCTGGAACGCCCTGTCGCTGCGCTCGACGCGCGCGATGAACTGCGCGACGTCGTCCTCGGCCGGCAGCTCCTCGGGGCGGATGCCGCCGCCCTCCTCGTCGTAGAAGCGGCTGATGAAACGAACGTGGGTCAGGAGGTGCTCGGGCGAATAGGACGCGAAATAGAAGAGGGCGTCCTTCTGGCGGATTTGGGTGGCGATCATGGCGAGGGAGTTTGACGGGCGGCGGTATGTCGCTCGCGGCGCGGATTCTGGCACGGCACGGCGGCGGCGACAAGTTACGAAGAGCAAAAAACGCGCCGGCCGGCGGGCGGATGTGCTATTGTTGTGCGCGGGTCCGGCCTTGCGCCGGCGGGGCGGTTTTGCGCACATGGCGGACCGCTATGTCACTCTTCATCGGCATCGATTCAGGCACGCAGAGCGTCAAAGCCATCGTCCTCGACCTCGAGACGAGACGGGTCGTGGCGGAGGCGCGCGCGCCCCACAACCTGATCGGCGGATTGCCGGTCGGGCACATGGAACAGCACCCGGAGGAATGGACGGCGGCGCTGGACGCCGTCATCGGCGAAGTGGTGGCGAAAATCGACCGCAGCCGCGTGCGGGGCATCGGGGTTTCGGGACAGCAGCACGGCTTCGTGCCGCTCGACGCGAAGGGCGACGTGATCCGGCCGGCGAAGCTGTGGTGCGACACGAGCACGACGGCGGAGTGCATGGCGATCACGAAAAAGCTGGGCGGCCCGAAGGCGACGATCCGCAAGACCGGCAACCTCATCCTGCCCGGTTTCACCGCGGGAAAAATCCTGTGGCTGAAACGGCATGAGCCGGCGAACTACAAGCGGCTGCGGCACGTGCTGCTGCCGCATGACTACCTGAATTTTCACCTGACGGGAAATTATTTCATGGAGTTCGGCGACGCGTCCGGGACGGCGTTGATGGACGTGCGCAAGCGGGCGTGGTCGGCCGAAGCGATCAAGGCGATCGACAGGAATCTCGCGGATTTCCTGCCGCCGATCTCGGGTTCCGACGAGGCGGCCGGGACGCTCCGGCGGGATCTCGCGGCCAGATACGGCCTGTCGCCCGACGTGGTCGTGAGCGCCGGCGGCGGCGACAACATGATGGGTGCGATCGGCACGGGGAACGTCGCGCCGGGCGTGATCTCGGCGAGCTTTGGCACGAGCGGGACGATCTACGCGTTTGCGAACAAGCCGGTGGTCGATCCGCAGGGCGAGATCGCGGCGTTCTGTTCCTCGACCGGCGGCTGGCTGCCGCTGCTGTGCACGATGAACGTGACGACGGCGACGGAGCACGTGCGTTCGCTGTTCGGCTACGACCACGCGGCGCTCGAGGCGGCGGTGAATGGAACGCCGGCGGGCGCGGAGGGGCTCGTGCTGCTGCCATATCTCGCGGGCGAGCGGACGCCGAACGTGCCGGACGGCTCCGGCGTGCTGCTGGGGTTGACGCCAAAGACATTTTCCCGGGGCCACGTCGCCCGCGCCGCGATGGAAGGCGCGACGATGGGGATGAACTACGGGCTGCGGCGGCTGGCGACGCTCGGGGTGAGGGCGAAGGAAATTCGCGTGACCGGCGGCGGAGCGAAATCGGCGGCGTGGCGGCAGATCATGGCGGATGTGTTCGGCGTGCCGGTGGTGGCGATGGTCGAGGACGAAGGCGCGGCGCTCGGTGGCGCGTTGCAGGCGGCGTGGTGCGTGGCGTTGCGCGACGGGCGGAAGGCGAAGATCGCGGACTTCACGAGCGGCGTCGTGGCGGTGAAGGAGGAGACGCGTTGCGCGCCGAACAAGGCGAACGTGGCGCGCTATCGCGAGCTGCAGGCGCTGCAGGACAAGCTGAGCCTGGCGTTGCGCGACGTGTTTCCGGCGCAGCGGAAGCTGGCGTGAGCGGACGAGGCGGTTGGGACGACCGCGGATGACGCGCCGATGCGCAGACGGCTCGAAGCCGTTCCGACTGCCGGCGCGCTCAAGGCGCGTCGAGCTTGTCCGGCGGCGGCTTCGTGAACTGGACCTTGTCGAACAGTTCGATGAGGCGCTGGCGAAGGATGTCGTCCTCCTGCTCCGGAGTCTTGTTGTAAGTGCTGTGTTCGGTGACCCGCTCAGCGAGCTCGATGCTCAGCACGTAGACCCAGTCGTTTTTCGTCACGAGAAGATTGCCGCGCTTGGCGACGAGCGGCTCGGCGTTGGGCGCGCGGAACATGACGCGGTTGGCGAACATCGAGCCGCCAGGCAGGAGAATGTAGGTGAAGAGGCCGCCGCCGCCGACCGAGGGCGAGAATTTGGCGCTGTCGACGCGCGCGCCGGGGAAACTCTTCTGAAAATCGGGCATGACGAAATTCGCGAAGAAGTAGGCGAGGTAGTCCTTGGCGCCGCGGGTCGAGAATTCCCAGCGCTGGGTCGCGTCCATCGGAAATGCGGCGACGCTGCAGAGGACGTTGAAGTTGTCCTGGAAGGTGACGACGTTTTCGGTGTCGACCGCACGGCCGCCGAGTTCGGGGAGGACGGGGACGGTGATGCGAAAGGCGCCGGTCGGCGAGGTATAGACGTTGTTGGCGATGGTGCCGAGGAGCGCGCCCGGTTCGCTTTCCTGGGCGATGAGCGGTGCGGCGGCGATCGCGAGAAGGAGGGGAAGCAAGCGGGACATTCTCATGATTACAAGGGGCCGGCGGCGGGCATTCAAGCGTGGTTAAACTCCTCAAACCGCGAGGTGGCGCCAAAGTTCCGGTGGAATTTCCTCCGGGCGGGCCTGGGAAGAGAGGCCGGCGGCGGCAAGACGGGCGAGCCAGGCGGCGCCGGCGCCGGGCAGGCGATCGCGGAGCAACCGGCCGATCTGCTTCCGGCGCTGCTGAAAACAGGCGCGGATGAGGGCCTTCGTCGCAGGGGAAAAGACGAACGGCTGTTCGAGGCGGACCAGGTTGAGCAGGCGCGAGTCGATGTCGGGGCGCGGGAAGAAACAGGCGGAGTCGACCTTGTGTCCCGGCACGACGGCGTAGGCGGACTGGAGAAAAATGGAGATGGCGCCGAAGGATTTCGTGCCGGGCGATGCGACGTAGCGCTGGGCCGCCTCCTCCTGCAGCATGAGCACGAGGCGCGCGGGAAGCGGGCCGGAAAGGACGGCGTCGAGCCACGGGGTGGCGATCGCGTAAGGGAGGTTGGCGACGATCTTGAAATCGCGACTGACGGTTGATCGAGGCGCCGTGTCCTCATGGTGCGCTTCGGCCAGGGCGGGGTGAGGGCACCCCGCCTCCATCGCCTGGAAACCGGCGAGGGGATGCTCGACGGCATCGCCTTCGAGCAGGTGGAACGTCGACGGGAAGCGCGGACCGAGCGTGTCCGCAAGGTGCGCGTGGAGCGTGCGGTCCCTTTCGATGGCCCAGACCTCTGCGCCGGCTTCGAGCAGCGCGGAGGTGAGCGTGCCGAGCCCGGGGCCGATTTCGACGACGAGATCGCCGGGCGCGAGGGCGGCGAGCTCGAGCGATTTGCGGACGATGTTGCCGTCGACCAAAAAATTCTGCCCGAGGAAACGCTTCGGCTGGTGACCGAGCCGGGCGAGCAGCTCGCGGGTGGCGGACGGCGTGAGCGGCATCGATCAGTCCTTGGGCTCCGCCTTGAGATGAAAGTGGTGCAGCAGCCGGTGCAGGACGGGAGCGAAGACCACGCCCGCGGTCGTGATCAGTGCGATGCCCGAGTAGATGGCGTAACAGCCGGCGAAGATCTTGGCGGACGAGTGGTGCAATTCATCGACCGGACCCATGCCCGAGAGAATCATCGAGGCGTTGAGGAAGGCGTCGATCCACGGCAATCCCTCGAACAGTCGATAACCGAGCGTGCCGACCGCCAGGGACGAAAGAATCAACAATCCGCCATAGCCCACGCTCCGCGCGACGCGGTGATAAAATTTCCGCCGGGGCAGCAGCGGCTCGCCGCGACGTTCAAACATGGCGGAAGCCGGCGACGAACGCGGCGGGGTCGGGGGACTTCATCAGCGCCTCGCCGACGAGGATGGCGTGGGCGCCGGCGGACCGGGCGCGGGCGGCGTCGGCCGCGGCGAAGATGCCGCTCTCGCTGACGGCCGTGACGTGTTTCGGAAACTGCGGAATCAGGCGTTCGCTGAGTGCGAGATCGGTTTTGAAAACGGCGAGGTCGCGATTGTTGACACCGATGATCCGGGCGCCGTGGCGCAGCGCGCGCTCGAGCTCGGATTCATGGTGAACCTCGAAAAGCGCGTCGAGCCCGGCGGCGCGGGCGGCGTCGTGGAGGAGGGCGATCTCGTCGTCGGCGAGCGCGCGGACGATGATGAGGATCGCGCTCGCGCCGGCTTCGCGCGCCTCGGCCACCTGCGCGGGGTGGACCATGAAGTCTTTGCGGAGGCACGGACGCGGCGATGGAGCGTTGCGGGGTGAGGACACCCCGCCGCCGCGAAAATGCGCGGTGACGATGCGCAGGTCGTCGAGCGTGCCGCCGAAAAACTTCTGATCGGTGAGAATGGACAGGGCGTCGGCGCCGGCGGATTCATAGCGGCGGGCCTGGTCGAGCGCGGCGGCACCGGCCTTGATCTCGCCGGCGGACGGCGAGCGCCGCTTGATTTCGGCGATGACGGCGAGGCGGTTGTCGGCGCGGCGCAACGCGGCGGCGAACGACGGCGGTGGCGGCAGTGCGGCGTGCAGCCGGGCCAGTTCGTCGAGCGAAACGGGCGCGAGCGAGGCGGTCTCGCGGCGTTTCCAAGCCATGATTTCGTCGAGCTTGTCGGGCATTGGGAAAACCACGAAACACACGAACCCCGCGAAAACGAGACCGGATTTCCAGCCGGGGCGCCGGCGGGCCGATGCGGCGGAGGCTTCAGGAGGTTGTCATATAATGTATGACAAGTGGAGTGGGTGCCCGGGGATTGCTGGTGATGGGGCGACGGGTCGAAGGGTTTGGTTTGGCGAACGGTGGACGAGCGGCCCGGAGGCGACGCGGGACTTTTTTGCGGATTTCGCTGCTGGCGGGCTTGTCGCTGCGCGGAGAACGTGGTTTTTCCTTCCGCGATGAGTGCGATCGACGATCTTCGCGAAACAATGGCGCGGCTGCGGGAGCCCGGTGGGTGTCCGTGGGACCAGGAACAGACCCACGCGTCGCTGGTGCGCTGCCTGATCGACGAGGTGAGCGAGCTGATCGACACGATCGACCGAGGCGACATGCCGCACATGCGCGAGGAGCTCGGCGACGTGCTGATCCAGGTGGTGTTCCACGCGCGGATGGCGGAGGAGACGGGATTTTTCAATTTCGACGACGTGGCGCGCGAGATCAACGAGAAGCTGGTCCGGCGGCACCCGCATGTCTTCGGCGAGGGAAAACTGGAGACGTCCGAGCAGGTGCTGCACCAGTGGGACCTCATCAAGGCGGGCGAGAAGAAAAACGGGCCGGTGGCGAGCGGCGTGTTCAAGGAACTGCCGCCGCGGCTGCCGGCGCTGATGTTTGCGGAGGCGGTGTGGAAGCAGATCGAAAAAAAGAAGCTGCCGGCCGGGGGCGTCGTGGATCTAGCGCAAGTGGACGCGTTGGGCCGGCAGTTGGATGAGGAAACGCTGGGGCGGATGCTGTTCGAAGTCGCGGCGGCGGCGCGGGCGAAGGGGCTCGATCCGGAGGGGGCGTTGCGGCTGCACGCGACGAAGGTGATGCGCGAGGTGGAGAAGATGGCGACCGGGCGGGAGAAATCTTGAAAACGGTCATCGTGAAAACGGGAAACTTGAAATCGTCCGATTCGCGATTTCCCGAGTTTCGGAATTCGTGAGGATCAGGCGATTTGAGGTTCGCATGGGCACCGTGAAGGAAACACTGCAGCCCGTTCCACGGGAGGTGATCGCGGACTGGTGGGAGCCGTTTGCGGCGTTCCTGGCGAAGGAGCGGCGCTACTCCGGCCATACGGTGCGGAACTACCGGCAGGCGTTTGAGGATTTTTTCCGGTGGCTGGCGACGGCGGGGGTCGGCGAGAGGCCGTTCGAGGAACTGGAGCCGCGCGAGGTGCGCGATTTCGTGATCGAGGCGCAGCGGCGGTTCGGGCGAAGGACGCTGCACAACCACGTGTCGGGGCTGCGCGCGTTTTTCAAATTCTGGCTGCAACGCGGACGGGTGCGGCGGAATCCGTTTTTCGGCGTGCCGCTGCCGAAGCTGGAGAAGCGGCTGCCGAAATTTCTGACGGAGGAACAGATGCTGCGCCTGCTCGCGGGACCGCAGCGGCTGTGGGAGAACGAGAGCATCGATGCGTTCACCGCCTGCCGCGACCGCCTCGTGATGGAGTTGCTCTACGGCGCCGGGCTGCGCGTGAGCGAGCTGACGGGCCTGGACTACGGCGCGGTGGAGCCGGCGGAGGGCGTGGCACGCGTGATGGGCAAGGGAAGGAAGGAACGGCTGTGTCCGCTCGGCCGCGTGGCCACGGCGTGGTT
>DASZPP010000065.1:0-3306 GCA_035549975.1 Opitutus sp. | reverse complement strand
GTAGGCCAGCGGCGGCACTCCGCCGGGAATGCCGTTCACCTTGACGCCAAAACGCAGCAGCAGGTCCGCGGCAGGAAGATTGCCGCCTCCGGTGTTGATGTGCAGCGACACGCCGTCGGTGGGATTCGCGCCGCCCTCGAGCAAGGCCTCGGCGAGCGGCAGGTGGCTCACTTCGCACAATGCGCCCCAAAGCGCGGTGCGGGGCAGTTCGGGATGCCACTGCCAGTGGTATTCGGCGTTGGGATTGGCGCCGAGGGCGAGCAGGCGGCGCGCGATCGCGACGAGGTCATCGGTCCGGTCGGGAATGTTGCGCGCGACGCAGGTGTGGCAGACGTAGAGCAGCGGCTCCCAATCCTGCGGTCCGCCGGGTTGCGTGGCGAGCTGCGGGTGATCCTTCAACCGCGCCTCGACCGCGGCGGCATCGCCGAGCACGAGCTCGGCTTGCAGGTTCGCGTGGGCAATGCCGGGATGGAGCGCGAGCAGGCGCGCCGCGCGGCCCGAGGCGCCGCCGGTGGCGCAGCGAAGAAATTCATCGATCGCGTCGGCGAAGGTGAGCGTGCGCTCCTCCACGTGTTCGCGCAGCGCATTCCACGACGGGAAGCCGTGCTCGCGGGCGATCACGGATTGCGCGTCGTGCAACGCGAGCGTTGTGGGAACGGACGCCGCCTTGCCCGCAAAGGCGGGCTGGGCGCGGAAGCGCGCGAGCGCCGCCGGATCGGCGGCGTGCGCGGCGCGCAGCAGGGTCTTGGCCTGGTTCTTGAGCTGCTCGATATTCGGGCGCTCGGGTAACTGTGACGTCATACTACCTCCATGCTTGAGCCCGTGGTTCGCAACCAGGCAGCACGGTGGTGGACGTGCCGTTGATCAGTGGGAGACAGTGGGCTTGGCCCTTCGCGCGAACCCGCGGGCGCCTGATGCGCACCCGGCAATTCAGGCGCAGCAGTATGGTTTGTCAATCCGCCGCAGCGTGGGCCCGCCGATGTCATCGGCGGACGGCGCCCCGCCGCCATTTCCCTGTCTTGCGGTGGCGGATGGTTCCCGTTCAGTCTGACGACCTGCCCGATGCACCTTCGACTTTCCCTGCTGGCGTTTTTGGCGAGTGCAAACCTTCCGCTGTGCGCCAAGGACCATGTGGCGCTTCTCGGAACCTATACCGGCGAAAGCCGCGGCATCTATGCCGTCCGGCTCGACGCGGAAAGCGGCGCGCTCTCGACGCCGGAACTGGTGGCGGAGTTGCCGGACCCGGAGTTCCTCGCGTCGCGCCCGGATGGGCGGTTCATCTACGCGCTCACGCGTGTGACCAGACCGGGCGGTAAAGCCGCGGGCGCGATCGAGGCGTTCGCCGTCGACGGCGCAACCGGAAAGCTCACGCCGCTCAACACGGAGTCCACCGGCCGCAGCTCGCTCACGCACCTCGCGGTCGACCCGACCGGGCGGATGGTGATCGCCCCGAGCTACGGCGGCGGTTACGTCGCGTCGTTCCCGATCAAACCGGACGGAAGCCTGGGTCCGTGCGCCAGCATCCTGATGCAGCAAGGCCCGCTCGGGCCAAACCACGCCCGGCAGGATTCGTCGCATCCGCATTCGGTCACGATTTCGCCCGACGGGCGGTTCGCGTTTGTCGCCAATCTCGGGCTCGACCGCGTGTTCACCTACCGCCTCGACCCAAAGGACGGGACGATCGCGGCGAACGAGCCGGCGTTCGCAACGATCAAGGCCGGTTCGGGACCGCGGCACACGAAGTTTTCGGCCGACGGGAGGTTTTTCTACGTGCTCTCCGAACTCGCAGGCACTATCACCTCGTGCCGCTACGATGCGGCGCGCGGGGCGGTGGAACCGTTCCAGGCGATTTCGACGCTGCCGGATGGTTTTGCAGGCAGCAACACCTCGTCCGAGATCCGGGTCTCGCCCGACGGTCGCTTCGTCTACGCCGCGAATCGCGGGCCGAACAGCCTGGCGGTTTTCTCGCGCGATTTGAAAACCGGCGCACTTACGCGGATCGAAATTGTGCCGACCGGCGGCGATCACCCGCGGAACTTCGCGCTGTCGCCGGACGGGGCGTGGCTGCTCTGCGCGCACCAGAATACCGGCAATCTCACCGTGTTTCGCGTCGATCGAGACACCGGACGGCTCACGCGAACCGATCACACGGCGCATGTCGCCAAGGCCGTGTGCGTGCTTTTCCTCCGCTAAGGAGGCGTCTGCGGCCGGCGCGGCCGCTCCATCATGTTGGCCGGGCGCCGGGAGGTTGCGGGGAACGCGCCCGGGCGCCCAGCCGGCGTCGCACGGCTTGCGTGTAGTAAACGACGGGCAGCAGCGACAGCAGGACCATCACGACCAGCGCTACGGTATTGTCGCGGCTGGCGTGCGGATTGACGAGGAGAGCCTGGACCACGTTGTCGTTCGCGTGCGCGGCCAGCGCAATCGGACCGGCGGCGGCAGTGTGGGCAATTGCGAAGCCGCCGCTCGCCGCGACCTGCCAGCCGCCGGCGAACAGCCACGCAAACGCCTTCACCGCGACGGCGGTGCAACCGAACGCGAGGAGGCCGAACGTGAAGGTCCCGAGCGAGATCAGGCCGACGCCCATTGCGCCGATCACAAAAATTCCGACGCCGACGGCGCCAATGCTGATCGGCGCGACGGCAAGGCCGCCCCAGGCGGCGATGAGCCCGAACGCGCGGTCGCCGGCGGCGAACCATGCGAACACCGGCGGCGCGCCTTCGTCAGGAGTCGCGTAACGAACGCGCACCAGCGGCACGCCGAAGAGCCGGGCGCGACTGCAATATTCGCCGGCGGACGAGTCGACCTGATCGACGGGGTCGAGGAAGGCTTCGGGATGCCGGCGGCGCTCCGCGGAACGCAGCGCGCGCATCGCATGCATGACCCGCAGCAGCGCGAACGGCCAGACGATCGCGAAGGCGCCGAGCAGCGCCAGACCGACGGCGGCAAATGGCGCGCGCAATTCCCACCAGTGAAACGCCGCCTGCCGCAGCGCGAACAGCAGGCCGAGAAAGCCGAGCGAGCCGAAGAAGAATCCGATCGTGATTTTCACCACGGCCCGTCGCTCCCGCGGGGTGCGCGCCTGATCAAGGTTGGCGCGCAGCGTCAGCACGGCGTTGGCGACGCCGGTGATCGACGCCAGGAACGCGGCGATGCCGGCGGTTTTCGCGATCATGCCGCCATGCGCGGCTGCGGCGCCGAGGCTGAAGACCTTCGCCGGCACGACGAGCGGCGGGAGCGCGGCGAGTACACTCGCGGTGAAGACGCGTCCCGGCGTGCTGCGCTGAAGCGCGCCTTCGACGAACG
>DASZPP010000064.1:0-5248 GCA_035549975.1 Opitutus sp. | reverse complement strand
TCGCCGTCGCCCGCGCCGAAGGCGCGCAACTCGCCGATTCCCTCGCCGACGAGATCATCGCCGGCCAGCGCGCCGCCCCGCCCGACGCCACCAACTCCCTGCTCGCCGACCGCGCCGCGGGCCGCCGCATGGAGGTCGACGCCCGCAACGGCGCCGTCGTCCGCGCCGGCCGCCGCCACGGCATCCCGACTCCGCTCAATACGATGGCGCTCGCGCTGCTCGAAGCCATGCAGCCGCCGCTTCCGCCCAACGCCGCATGAAACCACGCGCTCTCCTCCTTTTCGCGACGTTCGTCGCCGGCTTCCTCAGCGTCGCTTCCGGCCAGCCGCGGGTCGTCCGCCCGTTCGACGACGGCTGGCTTTTCCTCGCCGGCGACACGCCGGCCGCCGAGGATCCGATGTTCGACGACGCCAATTGGCGCCCGCTCGACGTGCCGCACGACTGGGCCATCGAGGGCGCGCCTTCCGCGAACGAGCCCACCGGCCGCGGCGGCGGCTATCGGCCTTCCGGCGTGAGCTGGTATCGGAAACGTTTTACCCTTCCCGCTGAATTCTCCGGCCGGCGCGTCGTGATCGAATTCGACGGCGTCATGGCCAACAGCGAGGTCTGGGTCAACGGCCAGCATGTCGGGGGCCGGCCGTCGGGTTATGTCAGCTTCACCTGCGATCTCACCGGCCGGCTCTCCTTCGGAGAGGAAAACTCGAACGTGCTCGCCGTTCGCACCGACACCTCCGCCCAGCCCGCTTCGCGCTGGTACACCGGCCAGGGCATCTCCCGTCACACCCGCCTCGTCGTCACCGATGCCGTGCATATCGCGACCTGGGGCGTGTTCGTCACGACGCCGAAAATCTCCGACGCGCGCGCCACTGTGCGCGTGCGCACCACCGTCTCGAACCGCGGCGACCAGCCGCGCGATCTCGCCGTCCACCTCGCGGTCCTTGATCCCGCCGGCCGCGAAGTCGCCGCCGCCGACACGCCCACCCGCGCCGTCGCGATCGGCGAGCGCGCCGACTTCACCGGCGAGTTGGAGGTCGTGAAGCCGCAGCGCTGGGACCTCGGGCACGGCCTCCGGTATCACGCCCGCGCCGAAATCCGCGCCGGTTCCGCCGCCCTCGACGACGCCGTCGTATCGTTCGGGATTCGCGAAACGCGCTTCGATGCGGACACCGGCTTCTGGCTCAACGGGAAAAACGTCCGCCTCCTCGGCGTGTGCCTGCATGCCGACGGCGGCGCGTTCGGCTCGGCCGTCCCGCTCGATGTGTGGGAGCGCCGGCTCACGCGCCTGCGCGAGCTCGGCGTCAACGCGATCCGCACCGCCCACAATCCGCCGTCGCCGGACTTTCTCGACCTGTGCGACCGTCTCGGTTTCCTCGTCATGGACGAATTGTTCGACGCCTGGACCGTCGGCAAGGAACACGCGGAAAAGGGCGTGAACACCTGGTTCACCGACTGGTGGCGGCGCGACACGCGCGACACGATCCGTCGCGACCGCAACCATCCCGCGATCATCCTCTACAGCGCCGGCAACGAAATCCACGACACGCCGCACGCCATCCTCGCGAAAAACATCCTCGCCGGAATCATCGGCGCCATTCGGGTCGAGGATCCGACGCGCCCGGTCACGCAGGCGCTTTTCCGCCCGAACGTCAGCCACGACTACACCGACGGCCTCGCCGACATGCTCGACGTGATCGGCCAGAATTATCGCGAGAGCGAGTTGATCGCCGCCCACGCGCAGAAGCCCTCGCGCAAGGTCCTCGGCACCGAAAACACCCACGATCCCGCCGTCTGGGTGGCGATGCGCGATCACCCGTTCATCGCCGGCCAGTTTCTCTGGACCGGCATCGACTACCTCGGCGAAGCCGACTGGCCGCGCGTCATTGCGACGTCGGGCCTCCTCGACACGACCGGCGCTTTCCGCCCGCGCGCCTGGCAACGCGCGAGCTACTGGGCTGAAAAACCGCTCGTTCATCTCTTGCGCCTCGAGCCCGCGCTTGCCGGCACCGACCCGCGCCGCCGCCACGGTTACGATCTTGTTTCCAACTGGACGCCAAAAAATCCTTCGACCCCCGCGGACGCCGAAACGACGGTCGAGGTTTACAGCAATTGCGACGAGGTCGAGGTGCTCCTCAACGGTCGCTCTCTCGGCGCGAAGCCCAAACCCGCCGACGCGACCGCCCGAAGCTGGAAAACCGTTTACACTCCCGGCACGATCCGCGCGATCGGGCGCAACGGCGGCAAGGTCGTCGCGACCGACGAGCTCCGCACCGCCGGCGCGCCCGTGCGCCTGCTCGCCAGCGTCGATCGCGCCAGGCTCGCGCCCGGCTGGGACCACGTTTCGTGCGTCACCGTCACCGCCGTCGATGCGAACGGCGTGCCATGCCCGTGGGCCGACGATCTCGTGACGTTCAAGATCAGCGGCCCGGGCATCGTCGCCGCGGTCGACAACGGCGATCCGCAGTCGCACGAACCCTTTCAGGCCGGCGAGCGCCATCTCTTTGGCGGCGCGTGCGTCGCGTTCGTGAAGGCGACCGCCTCCACCGGCACGATCTCGATCACGGCGACCGCGGGAAATCTCGCCGGCGGCTCCGTCGCGATCGAAGCCGCACCCACCGCGCCATGAGCCGCCTGCTTCGTCTGCCACCCGCAGTCCTCGCGTTCGCGTCCGCCGCCTTCGCCGGTCCGGTTTCCTGGCGGTTCGCCATCGCCCCGGCGGCGGAGCCCGGCGCCACGGCGGTCACCGCCGACGCCGCGTTTTCACCCGCGCGCGGCTACGGTTTCGATCTTGGCACCGCGCTCGACCCGGCGACGAACAAACCATTTTTCTTTTCGGTCGCCGTGCCCGAGGGAAACTATCGTGTCACCGTCACGCTCGGCGATTCGCACGCCGCGTCCGACACCACCGTCAAGGCCGAGTCGCGCCGGCTGATGCTCGAGCACGTCGTCACCGCGCCGGGTGAAATTGCGACGCGCTCGTTCGTCGTCAACGTCCGCGATCCTCATCTTCCGCCGCCGCCCCTCAACGCCCCCGGCGGCTCCGCCGTCCTGCTCAACGAACGCGAACAGGGCTCCTTCACGTGGGACGACAAGCTCACGCTCGAATTCGACGGCCCCGCGCCCCGCGTCCGCACCATCGCGATCGAACCCGCCCGCGTGCCGACGATATTTCTCGCCGGCGACTCCACCGTGACCGACCAGCGCTTCGAGCCCGCCGCGAGCTGGGGCCAGATGCTCCCGCGCTTTTTCAAGCCCGACGCCGCCGTCGCGAACCACGCCGAGTCCGGTGAAACGCTGAAGTCCTTCCTCTCCGAGCTCCGCCTCGCGAAAATCCTCAGCCAGATCAAACCCGGCGACTGGCTGTTCATCCAGTTCGCGCACAACGACGAAAAGAAAAACTGGCCGCAGACCTACGTCGAAGCCCACACGACCTACGCCGCCTGCTTGCGCGTCTACCTCGCCGAGGCCCGGCTCCGCGGTGCCACACCGGTGCTCGTCACCCCGATGCAGCGCCGCACCTTCGACGCGCACGGCAAAATCAAGAACACCCACGGCGACTATCCGGCCGTCGTCCGCGAAATCGCCCGCGAGCAAAACGTCGCGCTCGTCGACCTCGATCGGCTGAGCACCGCGTTCTACGAAGCGCTCGGCCCCGCGCGCGCGCCGCGCGCGTTCAACGCCGGCGGCAAGGACGCCACGCACCACGACAACTACGGCGCCTACGAGCTCGCCCGCTGCGTGGTCCAGGCCATCCGCGACGCGCATCTTCCGCTCGCGCGCCACCTGGCCGATGACATTTCGCCGTTCGATCCCGCGCATCCCGATCCGGTCGACGGCTTCGACGTCCCGCCAAGCCCACTCCACAGCGAGATGCGCCCGCGCGGCAATTGACCATTTGTATCACCATGAAATCCGCCCTCCTCGCCGCACTCGTCCTTCTGCCCGCCGGCGCTTTCGCCTCCGACGTCGGGAAACATTTTCCTCCCGAGAAAACATCCTATGTTGATCCCGGCACCGGCCGGACAATCACAGTGCTCACGACCGACCCGAGCGGCAGCTCGAAGCCTTATCAGACCCACACCACCTGGACCGCCGACGGCCGTTGGATCATCTTCCGGTCCACTCGCGGCGGGCATGGCTCGCAGGCCTTCCTCGTCAACGAGCAGTCGGGCGACATCGTGCAGCTCACCGACGGCCCGGCCACCGGCACCGGCAGCCTCAATCTCTCGCGCAAGGAAATGAAACTTTACTACATGCGGGGCGGGCCGGTGCGCGGGCGCGACGGCGAAACCGCGCCGCCGCCGATGCCGCATCAGCTCGTCGAGCTCGAGCTGGCCCCGCTGATCGCCGATGCCCTCGCCGGCCATCCGAAAGATGCGGCGGCTTACGAGCACGTCATCACGGTGCTGCCCGACGACCTGCGCGACTCCGGCGGCTTCGCCCTCGATGCCGACGAGACGAAAGCCTACTGGGGCGTCGCGTTCGGAGCACCGCCGGCGCGACCGGCGGTGACCCGCCCGCGCGAACGACGCCAAGTTGACAACGCCGACACCGATCCCGCCGCCGCCCGCGAGGCGGCGCGCGCGCGTTTCGCCGCGGCCGGCAAGGGGCCGGGCGGCATTCGCAGCATCGACCTCAAGACCGGCCAAATCAAAACCGTCGTCGACGTCGATTTCCGCATGGGCCACGTCCAGACGAATCCATGGGTGCCCGGCGAAATCATTTACTGCCACGAAACCACCGGCGATGCGCCGCAGCGCATGTGGACCGTCCGCGGCGACGGCTCGCACAACCGCCCGCTCTACGTCGAGACGCCCGACGAATGGGTCACGCACGAAACCGTCTCCGCGCCCGACGAAGTCATGTTCTCCATCATGGGCCACCTGCCCTATCTCCGCCTGCATCCGACCGGCATCGCCGTCATCAACCTGCGCACCGATTCGATGAAGATTCTCGGCCAGGTCGACGAGGACATGGGCGAAGGCCGGCTGGGTGGATTCTGGCACTGCAACGGCTCGCCCGACGGCAAGTGGGCCGTCGGCGACACGTTCAAGGGCGACATCTTTCTCATCAGCCGGAAAACCGGCGAGCGGATCCTGCTCACCACCGATCACAAGATGCGTCCCGATCACACGCACCCGATTTTCAGCCCCGACAGCCGTCGCGTGCTCATCCAGTCCGGCCACCTGAGCGACGGGAAATATCTCCAGTTGATGACCGTCGACGTGCCGCCGCGGTAGGGACGGCTCTC
>DASZPP010000063.1:0-16362 GCA_035549975.1 Opitutus sp. | reverse complement strand
GACGCGCGACCACCTCGTCTCGGCCCGCGGTTTCCTGAGCGACGGCAGCGAGGCCATCTTCGGCCCGCTCACGCCCGCAGGGTTCGCCGCGACGTGCGCGGGCCCCGACACGCTCGAGACCCTGATCTACCGCGAGGTCCGTGACCTGCTCGGCGACGGCGGGAACCGCCGGCTGATCCGTGAAAATTTCCCGAAGCCGTCGGTGGTCCGCCGCAACACGGGCTACGCGCTGGACGCGTTGATGGATTGCGCGGTGTTCGACCCGGCCTCGGACAAGCCGTTCAACCTGTGCCGCCTGCTTGCCGGCAGCGAAGGCACGCTGTTCCTCGGCGTCGAGTTCGAGTTCAACTGCGAGCCGCTGCCGCCTCCGCCCGCGCTGCTGTGCGCGCATTTCACGACGCTGCAGGACGCGTTGCGCGCCGTGCTGATCGCGCTGCCACACCGGCCGAGCGCCGCCGAGGTCATCGACCGGCATCTGCTCGAGGCCACGCGGCACAACATCGAGCAGGCGAGAAACCGCTTCTTCGTCGAGGGCGATCCCGGCGGGATTCTCGTCGTGGAGATGCGGCGGGCGGAACGCGAGGAAACGCTCGCGGAGTTCCAGGCGATCGAGCGCGAGTTGCGTGCGGCCGGCATCGGGTATGCCTTTCCCGTCCTGTGGGGCGCCGACGTGAACCGGGTGTGGGACCTGCGCCGCGCCGGGCAGGGCGTGATGATGAACATCGCGGGCGACGCGAAGCCGCGCGAAAATGTCGAGGACACCGCCGTCGCGCCCGAGGATCTGCCGGACTACCTCCGCGAGTTCGACGCGATCATGCGCGGGAAATACGCGATCGAGTGCGTCTACTACGGCCACGCCGGCGCAGGCGAGCTGCACACGCGCCCGCTGTTCAACCTAAAAACGCCGGAAGGCCTGCGGATGTTTCGCGCAATCGCGACGGACATCGCCGCGCTCGTGAAAAAATACCGCGGCTCGCTCAGCGGCGAGCACGGCGACGGCCGGCTGCGCGGCGAGTTCATCCGGTTCATGGTTGGCGACGCGTGCTACGCGATGATGCGCCGCGTGAAGGCGGCGTTCGATCCGGCGAATATTCTCAATCCCGGCAAGATCATCGACACGCCGCCGATGGACACCTCGCTGCGACACGGTCCCGGCACGCCGACGCCGGAGTATGCGACGATCTTCGACTTCAGCGCGACACAGGGCCTGCTGCGCGCCGCCGAAAAGTGCAACGGCTCCGGCGATTGCCGGAAGTCCCACCTCATGGGCGGCACGATGTGCCCGAGCTACATGGCGACCCGCGATGAAAAGGACACGACCCGTGCCCGCGCCAACATGCTCCGCCACATGCTGACGCATCCGCTCGACGCGAAGCGCCCGTGGGCGAGCGAGGAAATCGCCGGCGTGATGGACCTCTGCCTCTCCTGCAAAGGCTGCAGGAGCGAGTGCCCGTCGAACGTCGACATGGCGCGCCTGAAGGCCGAGTGGCAGCAGCACTACCACGACGCGTGCGGCGTGCCGCGGCGTTCGCGGCTGATCGCCAGCTTCTCCCGGCTTGCCGCGCTCGGAGCGCTGGCGCCCGCGCTGCACAACGCGGTCGTCTCGCCCGGACCGATCGGCAACTGGTTCAAGCGACGCATCGGCCTCGCGCAACAGCGCAGCCTGCCGCTGCTGCCGGAGACAACATTACGACGCTGGCATGCACGACATCACACCCAGTGTAGGACGGGGTCGGGAGACCCCGCCCTAAAACAAACGCGCCGCGTTCACCTGTTCTGCGACGAGTTCACCAACTATCACGACGCCGAAATCGGCATCAAAGCCGTCCGGCTCCTCGAGCGGCTCGGCTACGAGGTCGCCCTTCCGCCGCACGCGGACAGCGGGCGGGCGCAGCTTTCGAAAGGCTTCGTGCGCGACGCGCAAAAACTCGCGATGCGCAATGTCGAGCTCCTCGCTCCGCTCGTGAGCGAGGACGCGCCGCTGATCGGCCTCGAGCCATCGGCGATCCTCGGATTTCGCGACGAGTTCCCCGACCTCGTGCCGGCACGCCTGAAAAGCGCCGCGGGTTCGCTCGCGAAAAACGCCCTGCTCTTCGAGGAATTCATCGCCCGCGAGGCGGAGCGTGGCCGGATTTCGCCCGCGGCCTTCACCGCCGAGCCGCGCCGGATCAAGCTGCACGGTCACTGTCACCAGAAGGCCCTTTCCTCGCTCGCACCGGCGGTGCGCGCGCTCGAGCTCCCCGCGAATTACAAAGTCGAAATCATCCCGTCCGGCTGCTGCGGCATGGCGGGCTCGTTCGGCTACGAGGCGGAACACTTCGCGATCTCCCAGCAGATCGGCGAACTCGTGCTGTTTCCCGCGGTCCGGTCCGCGCCGGACGACACGCTGATCGCCGCCGCCGGGACCAGTTGCCGCCATCAGATCAAGGACGCCACCGGCCGCCGCGCGCTGCATCCGGCGGAGATCCTGCACGACGCGCTGGCGCGGTAGGTAGCGGCGGTCGTCCCGCCCGCCATTCCGAGGGAGGGTGATCAGGATGACCGGCGCCACGTTAAAGAATCGCTCCGCGACCCTTGGCCGCAATCAAGCCTGAGCGGCGGGGCCTCCTGGAGTGCGGTAGTCTTCGACCGCTTTCGATCCAAAGCGCCAGAGGACGGGCGCACTCCAAAAACCTCGCCGGGCGCGCAAAAGCGCCGAAAGAGTTTCACTTCTTCGCCGGGGCCGGCTCGTCGTCCGGCTTGCCTTCGTAGGCGTGGACGGAGCAGGCGGAATCGCTCCACATCGGGAGGTTGTGCCTGCGCCAGTTGCGCGTCTCGACGACGTCGCGGGCGACGCTCGAATCGTTTCGCGCCAGCATCAGCCGGTTGAGGCCGGCGTAGACGACGTCCTCGGGATTCACATTAAGCGTCCGCGCGCAGCGAACGACCGCATCGTACTCGGCCTGTTCGAGGTGTAGTTTGATCGCACTCATAGCTGTTTTCCTTTCTGGGTTTCAGGATTGTTTCGGGGCGAGTCTGGTGATGACAGCGGCGGCGCGGGCGCCGTGGTCGCGTCGGCGGCCTTCAGGCGCGCCAGCTCGAGCGGGTGTTCCTCGTGCAATTCCTCCTCGGACATCCGCCCCGTGAGCCACGCGAGGTTCATCGGATAGACGTCGGGATTGAAGACGACGAAGTAGAAATGCCAGACGACGATCGCGAGCGTCGCGAGGATCGCCTCGTAGAAATGAATCGTGCGCGACGCGTCGAAACCGCGCTTGGTGATCAGGCCCATCGAGGTGTTCTCGAACCACAGCACCACGCCGGTGACGCCCATCAGCAGCGTGCCCCAGACGAGCGCCCAGTATTCCGTCTTCTCAATGTAGCTGAAGCGCGGGAACGCCGGCTTCGCCGGTGCGAAGCCGAGGTTGTAACGAAGCACCTTCCACGGATCCGTGAGATCGCGCCACCGCGGCAGCAGGTCGCGAAAGAGCGCGCGCCCCGGTTTCGTGAACGCGAGATAGCCGATGTGCCACGCGCCCGCCGCAAGCATCGCCACGCCCGCGGCGCGATGGATGATCCCGCGCCACTCGAAGGCGCGCGCACTGAGGTTCCGGATGCCCGCGACCCACCACGCCTCCGGATAGTGGAACATGAAGCCGGTGAGCACCAGCAGCACGAAGCTGATCACGAGCACGCCGTGCTGCAGCCGCTCATGCACCGTCATGCGCAGGTAAAGCCGGTGCGGGATCACCTCGGGCTCGACCAGGCCTTTCTGGATCGCGAGCTTGCGGCGGATTTTCCTCAGGAAATCGAGCAGGTTGTGCCCCGCCATGCCGCCCACGACAAAGGTGATCAGCCACACGTAGATCGTCGCGATGAGATGCAGCAGCGGATCGCCGCCGTCCTGGTCCGCCGGCCCGGTCGTGTCGACGTGGACGCGACCGACCGCGAAGCGCGTGTTGGCGCCCGGATGGCATTCGCCACAGGTGCGGACGAGATTACCCTGGTTGACCGTCGACGCCGGATCGCTGCTCGACTTGATCGCGTGCGCGCTGTGGCAGCTCGCGCAATTCACGACCTCGACCGCCCCGCCGCGCGCCGCGAGCCCGTGATAACTGTCGGAAAACGTCTGGAACGATTGCGACGACAACCCGTATTTCTTCGTCAGCCGCACCGACGCGTGGCACGTGGCGCAGGCCTGGCGGGCGACGTTGGCGGCATGCACCGGCGAGGTGGGGTCCTTGTGGCCGCGGATGTCGTGCTCGCCGTGGCAGTCGGTGCAGGCGGCGGAATCGAAATTGCCCTTGCGCAGCGCGGCGGCGTGCACGCTCTCGTCGAACTCCTTCGCCTGCTTCTCGTGGCATTTCGCGCAGGTCGCCGGCTGGCGGAGCTTGTTGACGCGCGCGCTCGCCGCGATCGCGCGGTTCATCTCGTGCGCGCCGTGGCAGTCGACGCACGTCGGCGCCGCCGTTTTTCCCGCCTTGAGCGCCACGCCGTGGACGCTCTGCTCGAACGACGCGACGAACTTCGTGCCCCGCACCGCCTGTTGGGCGACGTCTTTCTTCTCGACGTGGCACGACTCGCACAGCCGGACTTGCGCGAGTTTTTGTTCAACCGTCGGATGTTCGCCGTCGGCGGCGATCGCGGGGTCATCGTGGCAGGTCAGGCAGGTCGGCGCCGCGGCCGCCACTGCAGCGGGCGGACGACCGTGCAGCGAGCGCGCGAAATCGTCGCGCGCCTGCTCGTGGCAGCGGCCGCACGATTCCGTGAGCCGCGCCTTCGCGAAGGGAAACTGCCGGGATTTGACCGGCTCGATCGCATGGCTGCCGTGGCAGCCGGCGCAGTCCGTGTCCTGGCCCGCGGGACGGACCTTCAGGAGCAGGCGCGCGTGAAATTTGTGCTTCTGCGCGGTGTCGCCGTGACACGAGAAACAATCGACCGGCGCCGGTTGGGCGCGATGCGGCGCGGCGCTGCCGTCGAGATTCTCGTGGCAGTCCGTGCACTCGAGCGTGCCGTGCGCGGAATCGCCCAGCGTCTTCCCATCCACGAACAACGAGGGCCCGGGGCCCGTCGACTCCTTCGCCATGCGCTGCTGGTCGGCATGGCACCGGAGGCAGCTCGCGCTCGACCCGCCCTCGCCCGCGCTGGCGCGAGCCGCCGCCAGGATAAAAAGCAGGCCGCCGGCCATCAATCTCCCACCGGCGCGCGCCAGAACGATCGTCTTTCTCCCGCTCGCGGAAGTGGAAGAGGCAGCCCGAAAGTGACGCGGGCAGGACATGGAAGTTGGTCTTTCTAGGAGCCGGCGCGTGGCGGTGGGGCGACCCGCGTCTCCGGCGGTTGAGCAGGGCGATTCTAATCGCGCGCTCCCGCTCCGGCCCTGCATTTCTTGTCCGATGCTGGGCGCCGCCTGCGCGTAATTTACCAACTGCGTGTGACCGCGCGGTTTTCCGGTTTCACTGCGGGTGTCATTGGGCTCGTAGGCCGCGAGCTCGCTCGCGCGAAACCGCGCCGGCAAGCTGGCGGCCTACCCCTTGCGCGATCAAACCGGAAACCCGTGCGTGCGGCCGCCCCGCGCCGCGCCAACCTTGCGTTCGCCCCCGGTGGAAACACACTCGCCGCCATGTCGGACCTTGCCGCCAAGTTCGCCCAGGCGTTCATCCCGCTGTTCATCGCGATGGACCCGATCGGGCTGGCGGCAATTTTCGTCGCGCTCGCCGGTGGTGTGCCGCTCGCCACGCGCCGCCGGATTGCCAACCAGGCCGCGTGGACCGCCGGCGGCGTGGCCCTGCTCTTCCTGCTGCTGGGGCAGTCGATCTTCGCCGCGCTGGGCATCACCGCGAGTGACTTCCAGATCGCGGGCGGGTTGATTTTGTTTTTGCTCGCGTCGCGCGACCTCGTGCATTCGGCCGCCGAGCCGCCGCCGAAGCTGTCGGACGACTTTGGCGTCGTGCCGCTCGGCATGCCACTCATCGCCGGGCCGGCATCGATCACGACGCTCATCCTGATGTCGCAGACGGTCGGCGTGCTGATCACGTTGCTCGCGCTCGCCGTGAACCTCGTGCTGGTCGTGCTGGCGTTCGCCTACAGCGAACGGATCGTGAGCGTGATCGGCTCGACCGGCATGCGCGCGATCTCGAAGATCGTGTCGCTCCTGCTCGTCGCGATCGCGGTCAGCATGGTCCGGCACGGGCTGGCGCACTGACCGCGTCGCGCGGCGCTGCGGAAGCCTCAGAGAGCGTCGAAAAAGGCCTGTCATTGCGGGGAGCGCAGCGACGAAGCAATCCCTCTGGCACTCTGGCTGGATCGCCGCGGTCGGCTTCGCCTCCCTCGCAATGACAAGTCGGATGAACCTTTTTCGACGCCCTCTCAGGCGCCGGCACCGCCGAACGTCGTCAGCAGCTCCGCGTAGATTTTCGCGCTCGCGACGAGTTCGCTGATCTTCGCGCGTTCGTCGACCGCATGGTAGTCCTCGCCGCCGGGACCGTAGCCGAGCGTCGGGATTTTGCGGTGGTGCGCGAAAAAGTGCATGTCGTTGAACCCGGTGGAAACGTTGAACGTCGCCTTCGCGCGCCGCACGTGCGACACGCAGGCGGCCATCGCCGCGAAGAACGGATGTTTCGGCGGGAGGAAGCACGCGAAGTTTTCGGAGACCTTGTTCACCGTGATCCGGCAGTCGGGAATCCGCCGCGCCGCGGCGAGGAGGAAGGCGCGCAGCTCGCGCTCCGCCGCGGCGTGGTTTTCCGTCGAGAGCACGCGGCGGTCGATCGAGAAGCGCGCCTCGGCGGGCACGGTGTTGATCTTGCCGCCCGGGCCGGGGGCGAAGACGCCGCCGACGTTGATCGTCGGCCGCATCGTGCCGCCCTCGGGCGTGCGGAAGGTGCGGCGCGCGAGCTTGCGCTTGTAGTCCTCGAGCGCGAGGACGAGCGCGGACATTTTTTCCAGCGCATTGACGCCGAGCTCCGGTTGCGAGCCGTGCGCGGCGCGCCCGTGCACGATCACCTCGAGCCAGACGACGCCGTTGTGCCCGCAGCAGACGTGGCCGCCCTCGCCGCCCTCCATGACGACGGCGTAGTCGGGGCGGATCGGCGCGTGCTGCACGAGCCAGCCGGCGCCGAGCACGGAATCGGTTTCCTCGTCGGCGGTGAACGACACCTCGACGTTCATCCTCGGCGCCGTGCGCGTGCTGCGGAGCGCATGCAACGCCAGCAGGAGGCTCGCGATCGAGCCCTTCATGTCCGACGTGCCGCGGCCGAAAATCCAGCCGCGCTCGACCTCGCCGCTGAACGGGCTGCCGTGCCGCCACTTCCCGGAGACCGGCACGACATCGTAGTGGGCGTTGAAATGAATGGTTTTTTTCGCGCCGCGCACGGGGAGTTTGCCGAGGACGTTGAAGCGCGGGTAGCCGTGCAGCTCGACCGGAAGGCTTCGGCGCAGCAGCCCCGGTGGAATCGGGTGGCGCCTGGCCTCGAGGCCGGCCGCGGTGAGCGCATCGACGAGGTAGCGCGTGATCGCGTCGTAGTTCTCGCCCGGCGGATTCACCGTCGAAATGCCGACGAGCTGCTGCAACGTCGCAACCAGGTCGGAGGCATGGCGGTCGATGTAGTCGGAAGGGGTCATGTTGACCGGAAGGGAAAGCCAGTCATGGCCAAACGACAAAGCCAAACTCCCGCCCGGCGCCGCGGCCCATCCGCTCGCCCCGAAACGGGTTCCGACCGGTCATTTCGGAGCTTCCGCCGGACGGCCAATCCGTGTTTGGCTGCGGCGGTGAACGCGGAGGCCGCCAGCATCATCGCCCGACTCGGGCTCGCGCCGCTCCCGGGCGAGGGCGGTTTTTTCCGGCGGACCTGGACCGGCCCGGCGCGATCGCCGGGAGGGCGCGCGAGCGGGACGGCGATCTACTTTCTCCTCACGGCAACGGATTTCTCCGCGCTGCACCGGCTGGAGACGGACGAAGTCTGGTGTTCGCACGCGGGCGATCCCATCGAGCACGTGCAGCTCGTCGCCGGCGAACCGGCGCCCCACGTGACGGTCCTCGGCGACGTCACGGCGGGGCACGAGGCGCAGCTCGTCGTCCCGGGTGGTGTGTGGCAGGGCGCGCGGCTGGCGGTTGGTGCCGTTGGCGGCGGTTTCCGGCCGCACGATGCCATTGCCGCGGATTTGGCCAAAAGCGCGGTGAGGGCACCGCGCCTCCAACCTGCCCGCGGCTGGGCGTTGCTGACCTGCTTCATGGCGCCGGGGTGGGACGGCCGCGAGTTCATGCTGGGCGAACGCACGGCGCTGCAGCGCGAGTTCCCGGCTGCGACGTCCTGGATCGCCGCGTTGACGAGATGACTTTTGACAGGATCGCGCCGCGCAACAACGCTCGCCTCCATTCTCCATGTCGCTCGCCGATCTGCGCAAAGACTACTCGCTCGCCGGGCTCTCCGAAAAGGATCTCGCACGGGATCCGTTCCGGCAGTTCGACAAATGGTTCCAGGAGGCCGAGGCCGCGAAAATCCCGGAACCGAACGCGATGACGGTCGCCACCGCCAGCCGCGACGGCCGGCCCTCGGCGCGCACGATGCTCCTGAAGGGTTTCGACGGACGCGGATTCGTTTTCTTCACCAACTACGAGAGCCGCAAGGGCCGCGAGCTCGAAGTCAATCCGCGCGCCGCCATGGTCATCCCGTGGCTCGTGCTCGAGCGGCAGGTCATCATCGAAGGTGCCGTGACCCGGATCTCGCGCGAGGAATCGGAGGCGTATTTCCACAGCCGGCCGGTCGCGAGCCAGCTCGGGGCGTGGGCCTCGGCGCAGAGCACGATCGTCTCGGGCCGCAAGGCGCTCGACGATGCGTTCAAGGATGTGGAAGCCAAATACGCCGGCCGGCCGGTGCCGGTGCCGCCTTACTGGGGCGGTTTCCGCCTCGCGCCCGAGACCGTCGAATTCTGGCAGGGCCGGCGCGGGCGCGTGCACGACCGGCTGCGTTACCGGCGGGACGGCGAGGGCGGGTGGATCGTCGAGCGACTCGCGCCGTGAAAAACCCCCGCGCGAGGAAGAAGTCCGCGCCCCCTGTGCCCGTTCAACTGCTGGCCGCCGCGCTGCGCGCGCAGGGCGACGGCGCTTTCATCGCCGAGGCGAATCCGACGGACCACGGCCTGCGAATCGTCTTCGCGAACAAATCGTTTTGCGGGATGACCGGCCGTTCAGCGGCGGAGCTCGAGGGCCAGCCGCACGGCACCGTGCACGCGGAAAAGGCCGACGTGGACAAGATCATGAAGTGGCTCCATTCGCCGCGGCGCCGCCGGCCATGCGCCGGCGAGGGTTATCTCGTGCCGAAGGACGGCGGCACGATCCACGCCACGTGGACCTTCAGCCCGATCGCGGCCGGCCACGGGCAGATTTCCCATGTCGTCGCGACTTACCGCGACACGACCGAGAAGCGCCGCCTGGAGGAGGCGCTCGTGCATTCGCAGCGGCTCGACGCGGTCGGGCGCCTCGCCGGCGGCGTGGCGCACGATTTCAACAACCTGCTCTCCGTCATCAACGGCTATTGCGAGATGCTCGCGGCGCAGGTCGCGGACCGCCCGACGGCGTTGCGCGAGGTGAACGAAATCCACAAGTCCGGGCAGCGCGCCGCCGCGCTCACCCGCCAGCTCCTCGCCTTCGGACGGCGGCAGCCGATGGATGCGCATGTCACGAACTTCAACCGGATCGTCCGCGACAACGCCGAGATCACCGGCCGGCTGCTGGGCACCAGCGGCCGGCTCCAGCTCGACCTCGCGAAACGCCTCGGCAACGTGCGCGCGGATCCCACGCAGTTTCAGCAGGTGCTGCTCAACCTCGTGATCAACGCCCGCGATGCGCTGCGCGACCACGGCGTCGTGACCATCACCACGGCCAACCGCGAAATCCGGCCCGGCCTGAACCGCCGACTCACCGACATCCCGCCCGGCCGCTACGTCAGCCTCGCGGTCAGCGACAACGGCACCGGCATGGATGCAGAGACGCAGAAGCACCTCTTCGAGCCGTTTTTCACGACGAAGCCGGAAGGCAAGGGCACCGGCCTCGGGCTCGCGCTCGTCTACGGCGTCGTGCAGCAGAGCAACGGCTTCATCACCGTCCGCAGCGAGCTGCTGGCGGGATCGACGTTTGAAATCCTGCTGCCCGAAGTGCAGGAGCCGGAGGAACCGGGCCTGCTCGCGCCCCCGATCATGCCGCTGCCGGCCACGCGCGGACACGAATTGCTGCTGCTGGTCGAGCGCGACGACGTCGTCCGCAAAATGATCGCCGGCATGCTGACCGCCGACGGCTATCGCGTGCTGGCGGCGCAGTCGCCCAAGGAGGCGCTGCGTCTCGCGAAGGCGCAGGATCGTCCCGTCGAATTGCTGATCGCGGAGACCGGCAGCGGCGAACTGCTCGCGCGCGACCTGCGCCGCGTCGCGCCGAACCTGCGCATCCTCAGCATCGGCAACCAGAACACGCCGCCGCCATTCGAGTGGCTCGCGGGCGAGCACCAGGCGGCGCTGGTGAAGCCGTTTGCCCTGAGCGAACTCCTGCGGGACGTGCGGGCGCTGCTCGACGTGTGATTGCGCGCGGGCGGTTTCGAGGTTCGCTGCCCGCATGCACCTCCATATCGTCCGGCATGCCCACGCGCTTGATGCCGAGGAAGACGCGGCCCGGCCGCTGAGCAAACGCGGCTGGAAACAGGTTCACGCGCTCGGGAAATTCCTGCGCGCAGCCGCCGCGCTGCCGGTCCGCGAAATCTGGCACAGCCCGCTCCTGCGGGCGCGCGAGACCGCGCAGGGCCTCGCCGGGGAAATGAAACTCGACGCGCCGCTGCGGGAAGTCGACGGCCTGCGGAGCGAGGACGATCCGCGCATCATCGCCGCGCGGATCGAGGCGCTGCGCGAACCGGTCGCGATCGTGGGCCATGAGCCGCACCTGAGCGCACTGGTCACGTTCCTCGTGACCGGCGCCACCGAGCCGCCCGCGATCGTGCTGAAGAAATGCGCCGCGCTGCGGCTCGATCGAGTCGACAGCGGCTGGGCGCTGCGCTGGCACGTGGCCCCGGAGCTCTTGGGCTGATTGCCGCCCCCACAAAATCGCTTTCGCCCCATCCGGTTTCTGCGACATTGACGACCATGTCGCTTCACCTCCTGCCCCCGCGCACCGGCGACGCCGCCGAGAACATGGCGCTGGATTTCCTGTTGCTGCAGCGCTACCCGCAGGCGGACGCGCCGCGGTTCCGGCACTACGGCTGGCGGGCGCCGGCGTTCACCTTTGGCTACAGCCAGAAAATCGAATTCGTGCGCAGGCAATTGCCGCCGGGCGGGACCTTCGACCTGTGCCGGCGGCCGACGGGCGGCGGCGTGGTCGATCATCGCGACGACTGGACCTACTCGCTCGTGATCCCGCGCGGCCATCCGCTGGAGGACGTGCGCGCCACGCAGAGCTACCGCGAAGTCCACGAATGCCTCGCCGCCGCGCTGCGACGGCAGCGCGTGCCCGCGGCGACGAAACAGGCCGCGGATCCGCCCCACCCCGCCGGGCCGCTCGGGCCCGGCGTGTGTTTCCAGCGCGCCGAGCTGTTCGATGTCGTGCACGAACAGACCGGCGAAAAAATCGCCGGTGCCGCGCAAAAGCGGAACAAGCACGGGCTGCTGATGCAGGGTTCGCTCTGGCGCCCATCCGCCGGAGGGCCGGTCGACGATGAGAAGTTGTGGAACGATTTCGCCGAACTGCTCGCCGGCGCACTCCGGATGCCGGCCGAAATCACGCCCTGGCCGGAGCTGAACGAGGACGAGGTGGCCGCGCTGATCGAGAACTACTCGTCGCCGGAGTGGATGGAATTCCGGTGACCGGCCGTCCCGTTACGGTGATGGGTTGACCACGATCTGGTCGGTGACGTCGTTGCCGTCCTGCTCGAGGCGCGCCTGGTTTTGCTGCGCCGGGAGCGGCGTGCCGGCGGAGTTCGTGCCGGCGGTGAACTCGAGCTGGGTGAGCCCGCTGACTTCGACGGGTTGCTGGTTCGTCTGCGCAAGGTCGCCGCCGGTGATGCGGGTATCGGCGGCAGAGCCGAGAATCAGGACGGGCGTCGCGGCGGCGTGCGCGTCGATGTTACCGACATAAACGGGACCGACGAAGTTCACGCCGGGGGCGTAAATGCCGGTGGGGCCGGCGTCGGCGAAGAAATTTGCATTCGAGGCGCGCAGGCCGCCGAAGTAACCATCACGGCTGAGGATCGCGATGTAGCGAAGATCCGCGACGCCGTCGTAGTTCGTCGTGCCGTGACCCTGGAAGAGCGGACTGCCGTTTTTCGCTGGGTCATTGGTTGAACTGATCGGCTTGGTGATGTCATAGGCGCTGGTCGGATCGAACGCCGTGGCCCGGCCAACCGTGAAGACGGAGACGTTGGTCGTCTTGTCCGCACCCGTAATGACGATCCCCGCGTGTCCCGTCATGTACGAGACGCCCGGCTGGTTGTAGTTGGCCGGGGCGGCGGGCGCGGAGGATCCGCTGAGCACCAGCGACAGCGTGCCGGCGCCGGCGAACTCCACCTGCACGATGTCGCCGTTCAGATCGATGTAGGAAGTGCGCGTAACCTGGCCGACATCGGCCGTGATGCTGGCGGCGGATCCTTGCAGCAACACCTGGTCGTAGTAGTTGCCGTTCGGATGTCTGATGTTCGGCCCCACCTCGCCGGCGAGACCCGTGACCTTCGCCGTCGCCGACAGGCCGAGGATGGCCGGCGTAGTGAGCGCCGTTCCGGATGTGGCGGTGAGTACCGCCTGATAGATTCCGGAATTTGTCGGCGCGAAGTTGTCGATTCCGAGCGTCACGTCCGTCGCGCCGGCCAGCGCAACGCCGTTCATCGTCCACTGGCAACTCGATCCGCCCGTGCTCGCGGCCACGGAGAGCGCCGCCTGCCCGCCCGGCTGGACCACGGCGCTCACCGGCGGCGTGATGATCTCGGGGGCCGCCGCCGCGATGTTGTCGAGGGCGGCGTTCGTGATGACGAATTGCGGGGCCGAGCTGTTTTCCACCACCGCCAGGAGCTGGTGATTCGCGAGCGCGAAGAGCTGCAAGGTGCGGCCGGGAATCGTGCCGGCGCGGTCGACGGCCGATTTGCTCGCCCAGCGTTCGATGCGGGCGCCCGCGACGGTGTCGCGCAGGGTGTAGAGATAACCATCCAGCCACGCAGCCGCATCGATCTGCACCGGCAGACTCCCGGATGCAGCGAGAGTCGCGGCGCCGTAAAAGGTGCCCGTGCCGATCAGGACCGAGTTTCCGTCCGGAGAAACGCAGATGGGAAACCGGGTGGCGATCAGCGAGCCGCCACCAAACGCGCCGAGCGTCCCATCGGAGTTGACCACTCCGGAAACCAGCGTCGTCCAGAGCGGCATGCCGTAGTATTGAATGTAGAAAATCCGGTGCAGGGGCGCATCCCACGCGAGCGGGGAAAGCTGCCCGTTCGCAAACGCGCCGACCCGCCGGGCGTCGCGATCATACGTGGTGAACACGGCTTGCGTGTTGGGACCGTTCGGCGTGCTCGCCAGCAGCGCATCCCCCGTCATCGCCAGCATCTCCACACTGGCGGAAGAGGCGGCGACAAACGGCGCTTCGCCGCTGGCCGCGGCGGGATCGACCCGCGTGATCCGGCCGTCCGCATAGCCCGCGTAGAGCATGGATGCTCCTTGATCGTAGGTGATCGCATTGGCCGAGCCTGACAGCGGAAGGGTTCCGACGTATTGGCCGGATGCGGGTGACCAGCGAAAAACATTTCCGTGCGGCCGGCTGAGCAAATACACGAAGCCGTCCGCTCCGAGCACGATCTCCGAGGGCGTGTAAGCCAGCCCGACGGGCGAAACCGACGCCCACGTGGAGTCCGTAGAGAACGCCGGACCGACGTGGACGGCGTGGCTCGCGACGGTTCCCGCGGAATTGGTCGATGTTACGACGTAATCGGCGGCCTCATTTCGCTCCGCCGTGGAGAGCCCGTAAGCAGCCTGGGTGGCTCCGGGGATCGGCTGGCCGTTTTTGTACCATTGGAACTCGGAGGTGCCCGTGGTTGGATCGCCGGGTTGCAACACGCCATCGGAATTCGTCGGAGGCGAGATCTGCACCGCCAGGACCTGGGGCAGCATCACGACCGTGCCCGCGTGGTACACCGCCGAGCCCGCGACATTTGAGGCCACGAGCGTGTAGATTCCGGCGTCGGTGGCGCTCGCGCTCGCGAAGGACAACGAGTGTTCGGTCGCCCCGGCAATCGGGAGGCCGTTCTTGAACCACTGGTAGGTGATCGGGTCGGTACCGTAGGCGATCTGGGCTCCGATTTCGAGCGGGTCGCCGACATGGGCGTAGCCAACCCAGGCGGAAGGCACGTTGGAGAAGTACGGCGCAACCGGCGGATTCAACGTCAGCGACGCGGCGGTCGACGTGACCTGGCCGGCGACATTCGTGACGACAACGGAGTAGGAGCCCACATCGGACTCCGCCATCGCTGCGATGGAGTAGGAATTCACCGTCGCGCCCGGAATCGCCACGCCGTCCTTGTACCATTGATAGCTGAGCGGATCGGTTCCCCCCGCCTGCACGCTGAGCAGAACGTAGTCGCCCGGGTTCACCGCATAGCTCTGCGGCTGCACGATGATGGTCGGAGGTTCGGGCGGCGGCACGCGGCCATCGCCGTAGAGATGGGCAACACCGTCCTGATCGTCGTCGGTGGGAGTCTCGATGTCGCCGATGTGCGAATTCATGACCGCCGAGACGCCCTGGTTGGCTTCGTCGGGATGATCGAGGCCGAGCACGTGACCAAACTCGTGCACGAGCACGCGGCGCAAATCGTAGGAGAAGCCGTTGAACGCGCCGTGGTACGCGTCCCAGCGTTCCGCGTTGTTGACGACGACGTCGGCTTCGGTCCGCCGGTTGCCGCTCGAGGCGACGAGGGTTACGGCCAGAACATCGTCGCCGAAATCATAGCCATAGACAGTGCTGCTGAAAAACACCTCGCTCGTGCCGTTCCTGTCTCCGCCCGCGCCCGCGGTGCCGGTGGTCGTGGCGAGCTGGACGCGAACCATGTAGGGGTTCCACGCCAGCGCCGCGGCGTGCGCGGTGGCGTTGGGAGTAGCGCCATTGGAATAGACGGGACTCGTCCCGAGCTTGGACACCAGGGTCACCGTCCCGTCCGCCCAATATGGCGGGTCCATCAGCACGTAGGCGCGGGCGGTGAGCGCCGCGAGCGCGGCGACGACGCAGACAGCACCGAAACGGCGCCAGGAAAGCGGCTTCATGGCGCGCGATCCTTGCGGCCCAGGGCGGCGGCCGCCTGACGGATGCTCGCTTCGAACGCCGCCACCGTCATCGGCCCGGTCGCGAGGGATTGAGCGGAACGGGTTTGGTTCGCGGCCGCGGCGGCCGTGAGCGGCTGCGCGATGTCGTCGACCGAACGAAGCGCGGCGCCGTTTTCCCGCGCCACGAGCTCACGACCCGCGTCCGCCGGATCGCGCACGATCGGATAACGGCCATACATCATCGCGACGAGCGGGCAGAACTGGCGGTGGTTGCCGGCGACAAAAAGAATGTCGCGGTCGCCGACGCTGAACTGCGGCTGGTCGGTCACGGTCAGCGTCTCGTCGCCGACGCGCCCGCCGAGAAACTCGAGTTCCATCGCCGATTGCCGTGCGCCCACAATCGATTCGTCGACGCGCACGGTGACGAGCGTCACGATCCGGTGCGTCGCGCCGGATCCGCGCCATTCGCTGCGGACCGCCGTCACTTCACCGCGCACGACCGAATCCGCGCGCCGGACGAGCTCGGTGAATTGCGGCGGCCGCACCGAGCTCGCCCGCACGTCGCAGGCGGCGATCCCGGCGAGACCGGCCAAGAGGAACAGACGAAGCCCTTTCATTTGCGAAACCGTCCCACATGCAACGGATCAGCTTAAGGGACAAGTGTATCGCGCCCGCAGTTCCGGCGCCGGCTGACGCTCAACTCCTTAGCGCAATAATCGCGCGCCCTCCGTCAAAAGGCGTGAACCGCGTCGATCAACCGGCTTCGCGCCCCAGGGTGAGAACGCATTCCAGATGGCGGGCTTGTGGAAAAAGGTCGAACGGCTGCACGGCGCCGAGCGTGTAACCGGCGGCGAGAAAATGGCGGAGGTCGCGCATCTGCGTCGCCGGATCGCAGGAGACGTAAACAACCGCCCGCGGCCCAAATGCGAAAAGCTGTTGGAGGAATGATTCGTCGCAGCCCTTGCGCGGCGGGTCGATGATCACGGCGGTGTCGGACGCCGGAAAATCGAGGCGAGCGAAGATCGCGGCCGCGTCGGCGGCGAGGAAGGTCGCGTTGGCGATGCCGTTCGCGATCGCGTTTTCCCGGGCGAAGCGGATCGAACTTTCGCTGAT
>DASZPP010000062.1:0-26765 GCA_035549975.1 Opitutus sp. | reverse complement strand
CGCTGCGATCGAGCGCCACACGAGCGGAAAACGCGGCACCGTCGTCGAGGTCGGCCCGGCCGAGGGCACGCTGCTCCAGCGGCTGCGCTCGCTCGGCTGGAACGCCGTCGGCATCGAACCCGATGCGCAAACCGCCGCGTCCGTCGCGCAACGAACCGGCCTCGACCTCCGCGCCGGCGCGTTTCCCGACCGCGGCGCTCCCGCGTGCGACCTGTTCGTCGCGTGCGACGTCCTCGAGCACATCGCCGATCCGCTCCGCTTCCTCTCCGCCGCCCGCGACGCGCTCGTCCCCGGCGGCGTGCTTTTTCTCCAGCTCCCGCTCCTCGAAACCGCGCAACCCGGTTTCGGCGACATGACCGCCAAGGTCTTCGATCCGGAAGAACACGTTTTCATCTACTCGCGCGACGCCGTCGCCACGCTCCTCGAAACCGCCGGCTTCGAGGTCGTCGAGAATCACGCCGCCTGGCGCCGCGCCCACGAGTTCGTCGCCGCGCGCCGCGCCGAGCGCCCCGCACGCGCCGTCCGCCACCTCGCGAACCTCCCGGAAATGTTCTCGCCCGCGTGGACGGATTTCATCGACGAGCTCAACGCCTTCGCCGCGCCGCTCGGCCTCCGCCAGTTCACCAACTGGTCCAAGCTCTGGGAATATCCCGCGCTCTGGCACCGCGGCCTCGCGCGGATCGACTGGCGCGGCAAGCGCGTGCTCGACCTGGGCACCGAGCAGTCGCCCTTCCCCTGGTGGCTCGCGCGGCGGGGCGCGCAGGTCACCCTCGTCGAAACGCAATCGAACTGGATCGCGCAATGGGAAGCCGTCCGCACCGCGCTCGGCGGCCCGCCGGTCGACTGGCAGGTCGTGGACTCGTGCCGGCTGCCGTTTCCCGATGCGAGCTTCGATGCCGTCACAAGTTTTTCCGTGATCGAGCACCAGGACGACAAGCCGCTCGCCGCCGCCGAGGTCGCCCGCGTGCTCCGGCCGGGCGGCGTGTTTGCGATCTCGTTTGATATTTGCGAGCCGGCGCTGGGCATGACATTCCCCGACTGGAACGGTCGCGCTCTCACGATGGCTGAATTCGAAAAATTCTTCTGGCGCCAGCCCGCCTTCGATCGCGGCGCGCCGCTCGGGTGGAACACCGAAGACATCGCGCCGTTTCTTCGCTGGCACCGCCAGACCGCGCCGCACCACAATTATGTCACCGGCGCCGCGATCCTGACCAAGCAGCCCGCCGACTTTCTCGCGAAACTCTTCCGCCGCTCCGGATGAACCTGCACCACCGCCGCACTCGCTTCGGCGCGGCCGCGCCGGTAGGGACGGCTCTCCGAGCCGTCCACGCTCCGCTCGCGTGATGAACATCCTCGTCTCCAAGCCCGACGCGCTCGGCGACCAGATTCTCGCCACCGGCTTCATCCAGTCGCTCCGCCACCGCTGGCCCGACGCGCGGATCGTCTGGCACGTGCGCGCCGGCATGGAGATCATCGCCCGCCTCGTCGCCGACGCTTCCGTTTTCACGCCCGATCCCGCCGGCGATCCGACGCGCGAAGCCGGGCGGCTTTGGAACGAGTCGACGACGCCGATCGTCGTCGTCCCCCACGCCATCCATCCCTACACCGACTGGGCGCCCGGCCTCGATCAGCGTTTCAAATGGTGGGGCGACTTCCTTCGCGCGTCGCGATGGGATCTCGCGATCGCGCCCGTCGTCAACCGCACCGGGCTCACCGATTTCACCGTCACCGCCAGCGCCGCCGCCCGCCGCGTCGTGTTTGCCGCGAACGGCGCCTGCCAGCCGATGATCGAGGCCGCCTTCGCGCACCTGCCCGAAAAGAAAGCCGGCTTCACCGACGAAATTTCCTCGTCGCTCCAGGAATCCGAGTGGTCGCAGCTCGCGCGCCTGCTCGAAACCGTCGCGCCCGGCGAATCGCTTCGCCCGCCGGCGCTCACCGTTCCGCTGTCCGCCTCGGGCGCTGCGAATCAACGGCTCGGCGACGCGCACGACCTGATCCTCATCGCGCCCGGCGTCGGCGCGAACCGCCAGCGCGCCTGGCCGATGGCGAACTTCCTTCAACTCGCCTCCGAGCTTCGCACCCACGGGCGCGACATCCGCTGGATCGAGGGTCCGCACGACGCCGGATATTTCGCCGACCTGCCCGAGTCGGAAGCGCCCGCGCGCCTGAAATTCGATGCGCAACAGCTCGATGTTCTCGCTGCCGCGATCGGTCGCGCCGCGCTCCTCGTCTGCAACGACACCGCCTACGTCCACCTCGCCGCGACGCTCGGCACGCCAACTGTCGCGATCTTCGGCGCCGGACAGAAGGACCGCTTCGCCCCGCGTTTCGGCCGCGTCCATGTCGTGCAAGGCGATCCCGCCTGCCGCGGCTGCCAGTGGCAGTGCATGTTCGACCGCCACTTCTGCGTGCAGGATATTCCGCTCGCCGCCGTTTCCGCCGCCGTCGACGCGCAACTCGCCGCCGCCGCGCCCGCGCACGAGCGCCTCGCCCTTTCCCTCCCGCTCGATCCGCCGGCGCACGACGCCACGGAAGAACTCGGCCGCGCCCGCGATTGGTTCCAGGAGGAGCTCGACCGCCTCCGCTGGGACGGCTGGGCGCGGCTCCAGATCGTCAACGACGTCCTCCAGCGCGTCCAAGCCCGCGACCGACGCATCGCCGAACTCGAAAAACGCGTCGCCGCCGTCCCGCCCGTCCTTCCGCGGCTTTCCGTCATCATCCCGATGGGCCGCCCGGAGCGCGCCGACGGCACCCTGCAATCGCTCCGCCGCCAGACGCTCCGCCCGCCGGATTGGGAGGTCGTCATCGTCGGCGTCGGCGCCTCGCAACTCCCGGCAAAATACCCCGATCTGCCGATCGTCCCCGTCGACCTCGAGCACAACGTCCTCCCGCCGCGCACCCGCGTCGAGGGCGTGAGGCGCGCCAGCGGCGACTGGTTCGTCTTCGTCGACGACGACATCCAGCTCGCGCCCGATTTCTTCGAGATGCTCGCGCGCGTCTTCGCCGTGGACCTCGCGCCGTCCGACCAGCCTCACGTCGGCGCGATCGGCGTGCGCCTGCCCGGCGGCCGTGGGACGTTTTTCGAAAAACTCACCGACATCTCGAACTTCTGGTCGCAGCAGTCGCCGATCCGCGCCGTGCCGCACACGGTGTGGTTTCTCTACAGCGCGACGTTCGTGATCCGCGCCGAGGCCTACCGCAAATCCGGCGGCTTCAACCCCGAGCTGCCCAACGGCGAGGACGTCGATCTCACCCAGCGCATCAAGGCCGCCGGCTACCTCCTCGCCTACGAGCCCTCGCTCGTCGCCTTCCACCACCACGGCCGCGACAGCCTCTTCCGGATGTGGCGCTACTTCTGGCGCAACGGCAACGCCGCCCAGCAGTTCTTCGGTCACTTCGGCGGCGTCTGTTGCTACAGCCTGCGCACCGTGCTCGTCCGCGCCTGGCTCGACCTGCGCATGAACCGGAATTTCCAGCGCACGCAGGGCGTCCGGCTCGGCGCGAAGGTTCCGTGGATTCTCCTCAACTACCTCATCGTCGAATCCTCGCTCGAGTGGCACTACCAGCAGTATCTCTGGGTCTCGAAAAAATACACCGCGCTCCCCGCCCGCACCGCGAGCGACCAGAACGCCGTCAAGGCCTTCACCGCCCGCGCCGACCACCGCCCCCTCGCCGCCTTCGGCCGCTACGTGCTCGCGATGCTCCAAAACCTCACCGACCCCGTGCGACGTTAGTCATCGCCACAGATCACACGGATGAGCACGGATGAATACCTCTACAGGGAACTGAGCGAAGATATCGTCGGCGCCGCGATGGTCGTGTTGAACAAGCCTCGGCCTGGGCTGAAGGAAAAGGCCCACGAGAATGCCCCGGTGATCGAGCTGAGAAAACGCGGCCACCACATCGAGCAGCAACGCTCTTATGATGTCCTCTACGACGGTATCGTGGTTGATCAGCTCATTCCCGACCTGATCGTCGACGAAAAAGTGATCGTGGATCCTAAATGTGTCACCGATTTCAACGAGACTCACTACGCCCAGATGATCGGCTATCTCGCGATCACCGGTCTTCGTCTCGCCCTGCTCTTCAATTTCAAGGAGGCCAAGCTTCGATGGAAACGCATCGTCCGCTGATCCATCAGTGCCCATCTGTGCCATCTGTGGCTTCCCCTTCGCCATGAGAATCGGCATCGGCCTCAATCTCCTTCGGCCCGACACCGGCGGCGCCGGCAATTACGCGCTCACCCTGCTCCGCCACTGGCCGCAGTTCGCGCCGGAGCACGAGCTCGTCCTGTTCACCTTCGATCACAACGAAGAAATGCTCGCCCAGCTCCCGCCCGAATCGCGCCGCCGCGAACACCGCCTCCGCACGCAGGAGGAGGTCCTCCAACATCTCGACAAATTCGACGTCTACTTCTGCCCGTTCGGTTCGCTCTGGCCGCGCCCGTTGCCGCTGCCGACCGTGCTCACGTTTCACGACATGCAGGAGCGGTTTTATCCGCAGTTCTTTACCGCCGCCCAGCTCGAGGAGCGCTTCTTCCACTACGACTGGTCGCTCCGCATGGCCGATGCGGTCGTCGCCGTCTCCGATTTCACCCGCCGCTGCTGCATCGACATCGTCGGCATCAGCCCGCGCAAAATCCGCACGATCCACCACGCGCCCGACGATCTTCCCCCGCCGGAGACGCCCGTCGGCTGGGACTCCGCCGGTTGGCAGAATTTTCTCTTCTACCCCGCCAACTTTTGGGACCACAAAAACCACTGCCGCCTCCTCGCCGCGCTCGCGAAACTCCGCGCCGACGGCCTCGCGATCCACTGCGTCTTCACCGGCGCACGCCTCGGCCGCGACGCCGCCTGGCACGCCCTCGTCGCCGAAACCGGCACCGCGGATCTCGTCCGCCATCTCGGGCGCCGTCCGCGCGCCGAACTTTCCTGGCTTTATCACCACGCGCGCGCCCTCGCCTTTCCCTCGCTGATGGAGGGTTTCGGCATTCCCCTCATCGAAGCGATGCACTCCGGCTGCCCCATCGCGTGCTCCCGCCTCACCAGCCTCCCCGAAATCGCGCAGCAGGCCGCACTCTACTTCGACCCGGCCAGCGAAACCGACATCGCCCGCGCCGTCGCGCAGCTCTGGACCGACGACGCCCTCCGTTCCTCGCTCGCCGCGCGCGGCCGCACGCGCGCCGCCGATTTCACCGCCGAACGTCTCGTTCGCGGCCACGTCGGGGTGTTCGAGCTCGCCCGCCGCCGTTACCATCCGCTGCGCCACTGGTATCGCGAACGCTTCCTGAAACCGCGCTCCCGGCATCCGCGCCGCACCCTGCTCCCGCGCGAAATCTCCGCCGCCGCGCGACTGCTTCGCCATGTCTGACGCCGCGACCGCTTTCACGATCGTCATGCCCACGCGCAACCACGCGCGCTGGATCGAATCGGCCGTCCGCAGCGTCCTCGATCAGGACTTTCCCGGGTCCGTCGAACTCGTCGTCTTCGACGCGCTCTCCGACGACGCCACGCCGCAAATCCTCGAGCGCTATCGCGATCGGCTCACGTGGCGCCGCGAGCGCGATGCCGGCCAGGTCGACGCCATCAACCGCGGCCTGCGCGAGGCCCGCGGCGAAATTGTCGCCTGGCTCAACTCCGACGATCTCTATCTCCCCGACGCGCTCGCCCGCGTCCACGCCGCCTTCGGCGCCGACCCGGCGCTCGACTTCGTTTACGGCGACGTTCTCGAGATCAACGAGGACGGCCGGATCATGACGCCGAATCCGTTCACCGAGGATTGCGACGCCGCCCGCTACTTCTATTCGCACAATTACATTTGCCAGCCGACCGTCTTCGTCCGCCGCCGCGTGATCGAGCGCGTCGGTTTCCTGCGCGACGACCTGCGGTGGACGATGGACTACGAATGGTTCACGCGCTTTTTCCGCGCCGGCCTGCGCGGCTTGCGCCTGAAACATTTTCTCGCCGCCAACCGCGACCATCCCGAAACGAAGACCAACTCCGGCGGCCTCGCCCGCTGGGGCGAAACCCTCAGCGTGCGCACGCCCATCCCCGGCCCGCCGTTGATCGGCCGCCGCTCGACGTGGATCTACTCGCTGGAATACGTCATCAAGTCCCTCAACGCCGCCGGCTGGGCCGCGCCCGCGGATCTGCCACCGGGGAAGCGCCACTTCCGCCAACGCATCCTCGATCGCCTCAACGCCCGCCTCGTCCGCCTCGTCCAGGCCCGCTCCTTCGACGACATCATCCGCCGCTACGCCCGCGACATCGCGCCGCACGGCGCCAACGTCGCCGATCTCTGGCGGAAGGCCGCACCTGCTCGAAATCGTTCCGCCGCTCCGGACCGCGACGGTCCGGGCTCCCCGCCCTCAGCCCCGGACTCTCAGCCCTCACCTGCCTTCGCCATGCCCGCCATCACCCCGCTCGCACCCGTCCTCGAGCGCGCCTATCCGCACCTCGTGATCGAAATGCACGACGCCCTGCGCGCGCTCCTTTTTCCCAAGCTCCCCGGCATCCAGGGCCGGCTGCCGCTGATGGCGAAACTCATCGGCACCGGCATCGGCGAGGCGATGTATCTCCTCGGCGAACTCCATGCGTCCATGGCGGACGCCGGCGACATCTGCGAATTCGGCGTCGCCCAGGGCGCGACCTCCGCCCTGCTCGCCAACGAAATCCGCGCCACTCCGAAAAAGCTCTGGCTCTACGACTCCTTCGCCGGCCTGCCGAAACCGTCCACGCACGACCAGCTCAAGGATGACATTTTCAACCTCGGCAGCATCGAGCGCTACGAGGGCGAGATGCGCTGCGACTCCGCCGAGGTCGAATTCCGCCTCGCGCAGATCGGTTTTCCGAAGGACCGCTACCTCATCCGCGCCGGCTGGGTACATGAAACGCTCCGCGATGACAACGGCCCCGCCGCCGTCTCTTTCGCCTACGTCGATTTCGATTTCTACGAGCCGATCCTGCACACGCTCGACCACCTCGACCGCCATCTCACGCCGAACGGCCGCATCGTCGTCGACGACTACGACCACTTCTCGACCGGCGCGAAAACCGCCGTCGACGAATTCATCCAGAAAACCGCCGGCCGCTTCGAGCTCGTCAAACCGCTCCCCTTCGCCGGCGCCTTCTGCATCCTCCGCCGCCGGTAGGGACGGCTCTCCGAGCCGTCCGCGCTCCGCCCAGAACGCCCGCCACCTTCACCGCGGCCGCGCCGGCGGCCCGTAGATCAGCTCGAAATCCTCCACCCCGATCGCCAGCCTCCGCTGGTCTTGCGGCGACGGCTGCACCGCCGGCTGGTCGCTGTGAAACTCGAGCAAATTCTCGCCCGCGGGCAGTTCGGCGATCGGCAGCACGACCTGCTGCCGCCCGCCGGGCTCGAGCTGCGCCTCGAACAACGTTTTTCCACCCAGCGTAACCTCGACCCGGCGCGCGCCGACCGATTTCAGCCGGAACTCCAGCGTCACCTTTCGGCCCGCGATCACGTTCGGCAACGCGATCGCCGCGTCGCCCTCGCTCCAGCGCCACGTGCGCCCCTTCCCTTTTTCCCATCCATACCAGCGATCGCCGAACCGCGGCTCGATCAACAGCCCGCGCTTCGTGTACAGCACGCCGTCCACCAGCCTGTGCGGCTCCCAGCCCGAAAAATCGAAACCCTGCACCGCCGCCGCATAGGTCCTCGACGAGCGCCACGTGCTGTTGATCAAGAGCACATCGGGATCGTGCGCGCGGATCAGCCCGGCCAGCGACATGTCCGTCGCCTGCTGGTTGATCGGGCTGATCGCCAACGGCTCGATGAACGTGTCGCCGTTTTTCCACCCGAGATAGTTGATATACGACGCCGTCGACGTGCCCAGAAGCCGCAACCCGCGAAACGGCTCGAGCAGCCCGCGCATTGTCATCACGTCGCGATAAACCGGCCCGTGCGGCCGTTTCGTCGAGAACGCCGCCGGCCAGCAAAAGCTGAACCCCGCATACGCCGCCGCCACCGCGACCATTGCCGGTCCGCTCCAGCGCGCATACCACCCGCCCCGCCGCGCCAGCACGTGCAGCCCGCCGATCGCCAGCAGCGCCGCCGGCAGCAGCGACATGATGTAGTTCGTCTTCGTGCTCACGATCACCGACGGCGCCGCCGCGATGATTCCGCCGGCGCACAACGCGATCTCCACTCCGCGCGCCTTCAACCCACGCGCAACTACCGCCCTGCCCGGCCACGCGCCAACCACCGCCACCGCCGCCGCCAGCACCAACGCGGCCAGCACATACAATGGCACATACCGCCACGCGCCCGAGTTCTCATGGGCGATCGCGAACGCGCCCAGATACCCCGGCAGCTCGCTCAAATTAAACCACGTGTGCTGCAGCACCGCCGTCGGATTCACCGCGAACGCCTGCGCCACCGAATGCGCGTGCGGAAAATCCCGCTCCGCGATGAACTGGTGATCGAGCCACGGATTCCCGCCCGAATCGCGCCCGGTCTGGTAGCGGAAAAACGCGTAGTTCTGGCTCCATGCGAACCACACGCGGTTGTGAAACTGCCACACCGTCACCCGCGTGAGCACAAACACGTTCAACGCCCACACCGCCGCCGCCAGCCACCGCCCGCCCGCCGCCTTGCGCGCGAGCACCGGGACCGCATGCGCTCCACCCCCGCCCCACACGCGCATCGCCCCCAGAAAAACCAGGTGCACCGCCGGCACCGCCATGTATTCCAGCCGCCCGAGCCCCGCCAGAAACGACAGCCCCAGGCTCAGCCCCGGCCAACGTCGCGCCACGAGGATCGCCGCGAAATACGGAATCATCGCGCCGTAGTAAACGCCCACCTCGATATCCAGATGATAATAGGAGTAGGCGAAGATCACCCCCAGCAACACGCTCAGCGCGACCGACCGCGAGAACCGCCACACCAGCCCGAACAACAGCGCCGTCAGCGTCAGCTTCAGCAGATATTGCATCGCGAAGAACGCCCGCATCAGCCCCGTCACCGCGATCACCGCGCCGTACAGCACATGATAGAACGGCGAATTCGTGATGCTCCCGACCTTCCACACCGAGAGAAATTTGTCGCCCCAACCAAGATAGGCCGACTCGTCCCAGAGCGGCAGGTCCTTCGACACGTGCAATCCGAAGAGATGATAAAATTGAAACACCATCACCGCCGCCGCGCCCGCCCAAAACCACCTGCGCGGGGTCGCGCGTGCCGGTTCGCCTCCGGTAGGGACCGCTCTCCGAGCCGTCCGCCGCTCATCCGGCACCGGCACCTGCGCGCGTACCCGCCCTCCGAAAAATCCTCGCCGCGAGCCTGCGCCATCGCGAAATATCATCCCGTGCTGATTTGCCATGACCGCACCAATTAGAAAGCACAAAGCAGTCTTCCTCGACCGTGACGGCACGCTGATCATCAACCGCGACTACCTCCGCGATCCCGTCGGCGTCGAATTGCTGCCCGGCGTGCGCGACACCCTGCACGCGCTCCTTGCCGACGGCTGGCTGCTCTTCCTTTTCACCAACCAAAGCGGCGTCGCCCGCGGCTTCCACACGCTCGACGACGTCGCCGCCTGCAACGCCCGCCTCCTCGAACTCCTCGCGCTGCCCGCGCCCGGTTTCACCGACGTCTGCATCGCGCCCGAAGGGCCCGACGATCCCGTCGTCTACCGCAAGCCCTCCCCGCGCTTCATCCTCGAGATGATCGCCGCCCATGACCTCGATCCCGCGCAATGCTGGATGGTCGGCGACTCCGCCAGCGACGTTCACGCCGGCCTCAACGCCGGCCTCCGCTCCGCCCTCGTCGGCTCCCGCGAAACCGCCGCGCTTCCCGCCGCCGTTCTCCGCTGCGCCGGCCTGAAAGAATTCGCCACCGCCATCCTCGCCAGCCAACGTTGATGCCCATGAGCCAGCGCGTCGATGCCTCCCCGCGCCTCCGCCTTTCTCAATGGGGGCGCGACGCCCTCGTCGCGCAGCCTGCCGGCCTTGCTGCATCCGCTGCTCTCCAGAGCGCCTGACATCACCGCCCGATGCCCGCGTCCGATTCCCTTCTCCGGCCGAATCCCAAGCTGCGCACGCTCGCCACGGCCGTCGCGGAGCGGCGCGCCCTCGCCGCCGCCGGCCGGAAAGTGGTCCTCACGAACGGCTGTTTCGACCTGCTGCATCCCGGCCATATCCATTTTCTCCAGCACGCGCGCGCCGCCGGCGACGCGCTCTTCGTCGCGCTCAACGGCGACGCCAGCGTCCGCGCGCTCAAGGGTCCGTCGCGCCCGATGCTGCCCGCCGCCGACCGCGCCTTCGCGCTCGCTGCGCTCGCCTGCACCGACCTGATCCTCACGTTCGACACGCCGCGGCTCGACGCCGAAATCCGCGCGCTTCGTCCCGACCTCTACGTCAAGGCTGGCGACTACAGTCTCGCTTCGCTCGATCCGGCGGAACGCGCCGCGCTCGACGAGGTCGGCGCCGAGATCCGCTTCCTCCCGTTTCTTCCCGGCTTCAGCACTACGGAGTTGCTAAAACGCATCGCCGCCGCTCAAAGCTCCCCGCGTCCGCCCGCATGAAACCCCCTCCGGCCACTCGCGCCCTCGACGAACTCGCCGCCGCCGCGACCGCGACGAAATCCCTCGCGCCCGCCATCGACGCCGCCGGCGAGCTCCTCGTCGCCACGCTCCGCGCCGGCGGAAAAATCCTCGCCTGCGGCAACGGCGGCAGCGCCGCCGATGCGTCGCACCTCGCCGAGGAGCTCGTCGGCCGTTACCGCGCCAGCCGCCGGCCGCTCCCCGCGCTCAGCCTCGCCGCCGACCCCGCCGCGCTCACCTGCATCGCCAACGATTTCGGTTTCGAACACGTCTTTTCGCGCCAGGTCGAGGCGCTCGCCGCGGCGGGCGACGTCCTCGTCGGCTTCACCACCAGCGGCAATTCGCCCAACATCGTCGCCGCCTTCGCCGCCGCGCGCGCCCGCGGCGTGAAAACCATCCTCGTCTCCGCCCGCGACGGCGGGCGCTGCCGCGGCGCCTGCGACCACGAGCTGCTGGTCCCGACCGCCAGCCCGGCGCGTGCCCAGGAACTGCACACGTTCATCCTCCATTGCTGGCTCGAGCAAATCGAAGCCGCCTTCCCCGCGGTGCCGTCATGAACCTTTCGCTTTCCCGCGTCCAGGCGATCGTCGGCCGCTTCGCCAGTCAGCGCGTCGTCGTCATCGGCGACGTGATGCTCGATCACCAGGTCGTCGGCGACGCCCGTCGCATTTCTCCGGAAGCACCCGTGCCGGTCGTCCAGTTCCGGCACGAGACCAACACCGCCGGCGGCGCGGCCAATGTCGCGCGCAACCTCGCCTCGCTCGGCGCCCGCGCCGATCTCTTCGGCGTCGTCGGCGACGATTCCGATGCCGACACATTGCGCGTCACGATTTCCGCCGACGGCGTCGCCACGGCGGGCCTTGTCGCTGAAGCCGGCCGGCCGACCACGCGCAAGACCCGCATCTCCGCGCACCGCCAGCAAATCGTCCGCATCGACCGCGAGTCGTCGCGTCCCGTCAGCGCGCCAACCCGCGCCGCCCTCTCGTCCAAATGGCGCCCCGGGCTCGCCGGCGCCGCCGCGGTGATTGTCGCCGATTACGCGAAGGGCGTCGTCGACCAGTTTCTCCTCGACGAACTCACCGCCGCCGCCGGCCGCCGGCATCTTCCCGTCGGCGTCGATCCCAAGCCCGGCCGGAATCTTCGCTTCGGCGGCTGCGCCCTGCTCACGCCGAATCGCAAGGAAGCCTTCGAACTCGCCGGCCTCACCGACGGCGACCCCGCGCCCGATCCGGCGTCCGACCCGCTGCTCCTGCAAGCCGCCGCCGCCATCCGTGAAAAACACGGCCCCGCCACGCTGCTCATCACGTTGAGCGAGGCCGGGCTGCTCCTCGTCGAGCCGGACCAGCCGCCGCGCCACATTCCCACCGCGGCACGCCAGGTGTTCGATGTCACCGGCGCCGGCGACACCGTGATCGCCGCCTACGTTCTTGCCTGCGCCGCCGGCGCCACGCCGTTCGAGGCCGCCGCGATCGCGAACCACGCCGCCGGCATCGTCGTCGCCAAGGTCGGCACCGCCACCGTCACCGGCCCCGAGCTGGTCGACGCGTTCCGCACCGCCAAATCGTAACCCTGCGCGCGCAGGGAGTCTCGCCGGAAATTCAGTTCTGGAACTATCTGCGCCTCTCCGGCTACCGTTGGGGTTCAAATCGCTTGAACATCCTCTTCGTCAACTACGGCGACTTCACCACCAACAGCCTGAACCACGTCGGCGCCTTCGCCGGCCGGCTCACGCTGCTCGGCCACGCCTGCGTGGTCGCGGTGCCGGAGAACCCCGAGACGATTTCCGCGATCCACGAGCCGCTTTTCACGCCCGTCACCTTCGCGCGCGCCCTCGAGTCCGAGCCGATCTTTCCCGACCGCCGCGGCGCCGATGTCGTTCACGCCTGGACGCCGCGCGAAAACGTCCGCGATTTTTCGTTGCGCTACCTCCGCGCCAATCCGTCAGCCGCGTTGATCATCCACCTCGAGGACAACGAGGCCTTCCTCATCGAGAGCTATGCCCACGAGCCGCTCGAAAAGCTCTGCGGGCTTTCCGACGAGGAGCTGGCCGCCCGGCTGTCGCCGCGCCTTTCGCATCCCGTCCGCTTCCGCAATTTTCTCCGCCTCGCGCACGGTGTGACCTGCATCACCGGCCGGTTGCGCGAATTCGTTCCCACCGCCAGGCCCGTGCATCGCCTCCTCCCCGGCATCGACGCCGCGCTGCTCGCGCCCGCGACGCCCGATCCCGCGCTGCGCCAGAAGCTCGGCGCCAGTCCCGGTGAAAAACTCCTCGTCTACACCGGCAGCACGAATTTCGCGACCCTCGCCGACCTCCGCACGCTCGTCCTCGCCGTCCGCCTCATCAACGAGCGGGGCACGCCGTGCCGCCTCGTCCGCACCGGCATTCACCCGCCCGAGTTGCAGCACGAACTCACCGCGATCGGGGGCGATCGCGTGATCGATCTCGGCTTCATCGCCAAGCCGCGGCTCCGCCCGCTGCTCGCGCTCGCCGACGTGCTCGTGCAGCCCGGCGCGCCCGACGAGTTCAACGACTACCGGCTTCCCTCGAAGGTCCCCGAGTTTCTCGCCGCCGGCCGTCCCGTGATCCTCCCGCGCGCCAACATCGCCCGCGAAATGGAGGACGGCCGCCACGCGCTTCTCCTCGACGGCGCCACACCGGAGGAGATCGCGGACAAATGTCTCCGCGTCTTCGCCGACGCCGCGCTCGCGCAGCGGCTGGGCGCCGGCGCGCTCGAATTCGCCCGCGCGCACTTCGACCTCGCCGTCAACACCGCCGGCCTCCTCGGGTTCTACGAGCACATCCGCCTCACCGCCGCGCCGATCTTCCCCGACCCCTCGCTGCCGGCCTCGGAGGATGTCCTGCTCGCCGAGGGGGAAATGGCCGGCCGCATGCGCGCCAAGGAGCAGACGATCGAGGCCTCGCGGGCGTTGATCGCCCGGTTGCAGGGACAAATCGAGGCGGCCGCGCTCGAACACAAACGCTTTCTCGCGCAGTCGAACTACCACGACGCCCGGCACGCCGCGCAGGTCAGTTACCAGTACGCCAAAATCCAGGAAGGCCGCAACAAGGTGGAAACGTTGCGCGGCCATCTCAGCACGGTGATCGCCTCGCTGAAATCGCTGACCCGCGACCTCGCCGCCGCCAACGCCCGCGCCGCCTCCGCCACCACCCGGGCGGAAATCCTCGAGGCCCGCGCCACCGCGCTGACCGCCGCCGCCACGGAAGCCGCAGCCCGCGCCGCCGCCGAGATCGCGCTGCGCGAGGATCGGATCGCGCGAATGACGGACTCGTTCTCCTGGCGGATCACCAGCCCGCTGCGCGCCCTGCGCCGCCAAGTGGTCGATCCCCTCCAGCAGAAGTCCGCCCCGCCGGCCGCCGCGCCCGCATCACCGCCGGCCGCAGCCGAATCATCCTCCACGGACACGCCGGCGCCGCCGGCGGCGGTCGACGGAAACTTTCTTTACTCGATCGATGAACCGACGGATTGGGACAACATCCCGCCGTCGGGAGCTCTCCGCGGCTGGGTGCTCTCCAACAACGGCGGCACCGTCGGGGCCGTCCGCGTCCTCGCCGAGGGCAAAATCCTCGAGGCCGCCACCGGCCTCGCGCGCCCGGACGTCGCCATCGCCCACCCGACCGTGCCCCACGCGCTCGAAAGTGGCTTCGCCGTCGAGTACGTGCTGACGCCGGGCAGCCGGCAAACCCTGACGTTCGAAGCGTTGACGCCGGCGTTGGGCTGGCGGTGCTTCGCCCAGGTCGAGGCCGCCGTCTCCCGCGACGATCCCGAGCAGACCCGCCGCCACTATCCGATGTGGGTGCAACGTTTCGATACGCTCACCCCGGAACGGACCGTCGAATATCGCCTGCGCATCGACGCGCTGCCGCCGCTGCAACGGCCGTGCCTTTCGATCGTCATGCCGGTGTACAACACCCCGGCCGCCTGGCTCGAACGCGCGATCGAATCGGTGCGGGCGCAAATTTATCCGCACTGGGAGCTCTGCATCGCCGACGACGCCTCGACGGCGCTCCACGTCCGCGGCATCCTCGAGGACTTCGCGCGCCGGGACGATCGGATCAAGGTCACGTTCCGCGAGGAAAACGGACACATTTCCGCCGCTTCGAATTCCGCCCTCGCGCTCGCCACCGGCGAATTCACGGCATTCCTCGATCACGACGACGAACTGCCGCCGCACGCGCTCGCCGAGGTGGTGCTCGCCCTGGCCGCGCGGCCCGACCTCGAGTTCATCTACTCCGACGAGGACAAGATCGACGAGCTCGGCCATCGCTTCGAACCTTACTTCAAGCCCGACTGGAATCCCGATCTCCTGCTCGGTCAGAACTACACCTGCCACCTCTCCGTGTTCCGCACCGCCCGCCTGCGCGCGATCGGCGGTTTTCGCACCGGCTATGAAGGCAGCCAGGACTGGGACCTCACGCTCCGCGCGACCGAGGGCCTCGAGCCGGCCCGCATCTTCCACCTTCCGCGCGTCCTCTATCACTGGCGCGCGATCCCGGGTTCGACCGCGCTCGTCGCCAACCAGAAGGAAAATTATCCCGTCGTCGCCGCCCGCCGCGCCCTCGCCGATCACCTCGAGCGCAACCACCTCGACGCCGAGCTCGTATCCGTCGCCGGCCTCCATTGGCGCGTGAAATTCCACGTGCCCTCGCCCGCCCCGAAGGTCTCCATCATCGTCCTGACGAAAAATGCCGAGGGCCTCATCCGGCTGTGTCTCGGATCCGTGCTCGCCAAGACGACTTATCCCAACCTCGAAATCATCGTCGTGAACAACGGCTCCGACGAGCCGGGCGTGTTGAAATATTTCGAGGAGCTGCGCGCGCTGCAGGTGCGCGTCATCGACTGCGACCGGCCGTTCAATTTCTCCGCGCTCAACAACCTCGCCGTCCGCGAGGCCACCGGCTCCGTCCTCGCCTTTCTCAACAACGACATCGAGGTCATCACCCCCGGCTGGCTCGACGAAATGGCCGCCCAGGCCCTGCGCCCCGAGATCGGTTGCGTCGGCGCGATGCTTTATTTTCCCGACGATACCGTGCAGCACGCCGGCGTCGTCCTCGGCCTCACCGGCCGGCCCGACGGCAAGGACGGCGTCGGCGGCCACGCCTTCAAGCGATTCAAGCGCGGCACCGAGGGCCAGCGCAACCGCCTGCGCCTCGTCCAGAACTACTCGGCCGTCACCGCCGCCTGCCTCGTCGTCCGCCGCGACCTCTTCGACCGCGCCGGCGGTTTCAACGAGCGCGAGCTCGCCGTCGCGTTCAACGACATCGATTTCTGCCTGCGCGTCCGCGCGCTCGGCTGCCGCAACCTCTGGACGCCGTTCGCCGAATTCTATCACCGTGAATCCGCCAGCCGCGGCGCGGAGGACACCGCGGAGAAACAGCAGCGTTTCAAATCGGAAATTTCCTACATGCGCGCGCAGTGGGGCCCGCTGCTCGACCGCGACCCCGCCTACAACCCCAACCTCAGCCTCCACCACGAAGACTTCACGCTCGCCTTCCCGCCGCGCTGAAACGTGCCCCGCGTTTTCCGGTGTCGCGGCAGGCCTCCGTGCCTGCCGGAAAAAATCCATGATCCGCTCCAAACCCAACCGGGAACGCCCTCGCCGCCATGAGTGACAGCATCAAGGATCCGGGGGAGCTTCAACGCATCTACGAGCATCGTTTCACCGCGATGCTCCACTACCGCCAGCGGGTGTGGCAGACGCTGGTCGCCGGTTACTTTCAGCGCTTCGTGCGGCCGGCCGACGCCGTGCTCGACCTCGGCTGCGGCTACGGTGAATTCATCAATCACGTCCGCTGCGGCGAAAAATTCGGCATGGACCTGAACCCGCGTTCGCCCGAGTTCCTCGCGCCCGGCGTCACCTTCCTCGCGCAGGACTGCTCCACGCGCTGGGCGCTGCCGGACGCGTCGCTCGACGTGGTTTTCACCAGCAACTTCTTCGAGCACCTGCCGGACAAAAAAGCGCTGCGCGACACGCTCCTCGAGGCATCCCGCTGCCTGAAACCCGGCGGCAAGCTCATCGCGCTCGGTCCGAACATCAAATACGTGCAGGGCGCCTACTGGGATTTCTGGGATCACTTCCTGTGCCTGACCGAACGCTCCCTCGGCGAAGCGCTGGAGAACAACGGCTATCAGGTGATCCTCTCGCACGCGCGTTTCCTGCCCTACTCGATGGTCGGCGCCCCGCGCTATCCCGACTTCCTGCTCCGCCTCTACCTCGCCGCCCCGGCGCTCTGGAAACTCTTCGGCCGCCAGTTCCTCGTCGTCGCCACCCGACTTTGACCGCTCCTGACATGTTATGACCCTCGACTCCGCCGCGCCGTCGCCAAATCCAGTTCCAACCTCTCGCGGCGTGCAGCTTCTGCGCTGGGGCCTCGCCGCGCTGACTGCAGCCGTTATCTGGCTGGTTTTGCTCTCGTTTCCCTTCGCACCGATGCGCGGCCTGGATCCAGCGTGGCAGACGGTCTTGAACGAAGCTTGGGCTCGTGGCTGGAAGACGGGCAGCGACGTCGTCTTCACGTACGGCCCGTGGGGCTGGCTCACCACGAAATACTACGATCCCGCCACCTTCTGGCCACGGCTCGCTTGGGAGTTCGGCTGGAACGCCCTGGTCGCCATAAGTCTCGTAGTACTCGCTTGGAAGCAGGCGCTCGCCCGTCGCATCGCGCTCGTCGCCTTTGTGCTCGCCGTCGCTCCGATCTTCGCCGATACCGTCCCGTTTCTCGTCATTGCCGGCTGGACCGTTTGGTGCATGCGCCGGGACTCCCCGCGCAGGTCGCTTCTCTTCGTGACAGGCGTGCTGCTCGGACTCCTCGCGCTGCAAAAATTCACCTACCTCGTTCTCGCCGGCTGCGGAGTCGGCGGTGCCATGCTGCAACTCCTGGTGTGGCGCCAGAGCCGCGAAGCCTTCAGCCTCGCCGGCGGCGCGCTCGCCGGCAGCCTCGGCGGCTGGCTTCTCGCCGGGCAGCCGCTGTCGGCCCTGCCGCTGTTCCTGCAACGGAACGGCTGGATTGCCACCGATTACGGATCGGCGATGTCGCTGAATGAGCCCGCCGCCGTGTTTTGGTACGGTCTCGCCACGACCGTCGCTTTTCTCGCACTCGTTTGGTCACGACCCCGCCTGCAGACACTCCCCCGCTGCCTGACGCTCACCGCACTCGGCTTCCTGACCTGGAAAAGCGGCTTCGTCCGTGCCGACGGCCACACCCTCGGTTTCTTTTCCTGCATGCTTTTCGCCGGACTGCTCGCGCGGGTTGTCTCAGGCGTCACCTCCTGGCGGGCCGTGATTGTCGGATGGGGCCTCGCGCTCATCGCGGCTGGCGGATTTTTCGCCGCAGATCCCAACCTCACCGGCAACCTTCTGCCATTGGTTCGCACGCATCTTGAAATGAACGCGACCCAACTCACCGCGTTCAACCGCTACCATGTCATGCTCGATCAGCAATGGGCCCAGGCCAAGGTCGCGCACGCCTTGCCCGCCGTCCGCGCCGCCGTGGGCGACGCGACCGTCGACCAATTCGGTTACGAGCAGCTCGCCGCCGTCTTCAACGACCTGAACTACGAGCCCCGGCCGGTCTTCCAGAGCTACGCAGCCTATTCCGGCCCGCTCGCCGCATTGAATGCCGCCTACTACCGCTCGCCCGATGCGCCCGACTTCACCCTCTTGCGCCTCGAGACGATCGACGGACGCTACCCGCCGATCGACGACGCCGCGCTGCTGCCCGAACTCATTCTGCGGCACGAACCCGTTTTAAAGGAGAAGGGTTTCCTGCTCCTGCACCGCCGCGGCACCATCACCGCACCGCCAGCGCTCCACCTCGAAAGGTCGGGCCGCCTCCGCTACCGCACCGAGCACTGTGACCTGCCCGCCGGCGCAACCGCGATCTGGGCGCGCATCGACACGCCGCTATCGTGGCTCGGCTGGATTCGCACCCTTCTTTACAAGCCGCCGCAGGTGCGGCTGATCCTGCACGACGCCACGGGCGCCGATCACTCCTTCCGCCTCATCAGTCAGGCGACACGCGCGGGTTTCCTGCTGAGCCCGCTGCTTACCAACACCGACGATTTCGAACGCCTCGCCTTTCATCACTCTGGCGTTCCCGTACAAAGCTTCCGCATCGAAATCGCCTCCGCCGACGCCATCTGCTTTCTCAAACGCGCCCGCTTCGAATTATTCACGATGTCGGAACTCAAATTCGTTACGAAGCCAGTTCATCAATGAACAGCAGCACCGAATTCGACTCCAGATTCGCGCGAACATTCGCGCGCCACTATCCGTTGCTCCTGGGCTTCGTCGCGCTGCTTCCATTCGTCGTGTACAGAACCACCCTCGCCAAGCTGCTCTGGTTTGGCGATGACTGGGACTTGGTCGGGCAAATCGACCGCGTCGGCTTGTGGACCTGGATCGCAAAGCCTTGGGTCGAAAGCTACTCACCTCTTTTCAAGCTCGTGTGGGGCGGCAGCGTCTTCGTGTTTCGCGGGAGCTATCTGGCCATGCTTGGGTTGGTTTGGATCGGACATGCGGTGACCATGATCCTCTTCGGTTATCTCCTTCGCGTTGTCGGCTTCGGCTGGATCGCGGTGAGCACGACCATCGCGGTCATCGCGCTCACGGCCACCAATATCGAGACATTGTGCTGGTCCGTGCAGTTGTCGCCGTTGCTAGCCAACCTGTTTCTGGTCGCGGCCGTGCTGTTGTATTGTCGCCAACCGAGGTCGGTTTCGGCGGGCACCCAAGTCGGGATCATCCTGTGCATCACCGCGAGTGCGCTCTGCTACTCCCGTGGTGTTCTGACCGGCGTCGTGCTTGCGACGATGAGCCTCCTTCCGCCCCATTTCGGCCCGGATCGTACCTGGCCTCACCGCTGCCTGATTGCCGCCGGCTATCTCCTCCCCGCCGTCGTCGTGATTGGCGTGATCCTGAGCGTCGCGACCGGCAACCAGCAGGCCGTGGTCGCGGGGCATCTCGAGAAACTTAGCAGGATGATCGAGTTTGGCGCCTGGTATTTTTGCCTCAATCCCTTCTACGACTTGCTGCAATTCACGACGTGGAGTCCGTCGCTGACCTGGTCGCTTGGCGCCGCCAAATTCACCCTTGTGGTTTTCACCCTCTGGCATAGCCGCGGCCTCCAACGATGGCTGCTTGTCCTTCTGCTGGTTTTCGACCTCGGGAACGCGGCGTTGCTCGGTCTCGGTCGTTACCACACCGGCCTCCGAGCAACGGCCAGCTCGCGCTACCAGTATTGCGCCCTCCTCGCGACGATTCCCTTCGTCGCCTATTGGGTTGACGCGCTCTTCCATCTCGTTCCCCGCGCACGGCAGATTCGGCAGGTTGTCGCCGCTTCGCTGCTGGCTTGGCTGATCATCGCACAGGTTCGCGGGTGGTCGGCGCCTTGGGTCAACGCATTCGTGGATTGGCGCGGCGCCCAGCCGCGCGCAATGCTGTTTTCCGGGAAACCTCTGCCAGCGGACTATAAAGTGCCGGGCATTCCCGGTCTCCCTCCTAGCGTGGCGCTCGAGCTCGTAAAACGCTACCACCTACATTGACCATTGCGGGGGGAGACCGCGCTGGACCCAACCGGTGGCCCTCCGCGGGTTTCAAAACCACTCCCTCATTCAACTGCACCGTAACCCATGTCGCCGTCTCAGCCGAATTCCAACCCGGCCGTCGAACTCTCGGTCGTCATACCCTGCCTGAACGAGGAGAAAACTGTGGGGGGTTGCGTCGCCCAGGCATTCTCCGCGTTTGCCGCATCGGGTCTGGTCGGCGAAGTGATCGTAGCCGACAACGGCAGCCGCGATGCCTCCCGGGAGCAGGCGCTAGCCGCTGGCGCCCGGATACTCCGGGTCGCACGTCGCGGTTACGGGGCCGCGCTCATGGCCGGCATCGAATCCGCCCGGGGAAGTTTCATCGTGATGGGCGACGCCGACGGCAGCTACGACTTCGGCGAGGCGCCTAGAATGCTCGCAAAATCGCGGGAAGGTTTCGACCTAGTCCAAGGCTGCCGCCTGCCATCGGGCGGCGGAACCGTTGCCGTCGGGGCCATGCCGTGGCTGCACCGGTGGATCGGCAATCCCTGCCTTTCGCTGCTGGCCCGTCTGATGTTCTGCACCCGCCTCAACGATGTCTATTGCGGCCTCCGCGGATTTACCCGGGAGTTTTACACTCGCATGGAACTTCGCTGCACCGGCATGGAGTTCGCGACCGAAATGATCATCAAGGCAGGCCTTCACCGCGTTCGCGTCGCAGAGGTTCCCATCACGCTGCACCGCGACGGCCGGGAGGGCACAGCTTCCCACCTCCGAACGTTTCGCGATGGTTGGAGGACGCTCCGCCTCTTTCTACTCTATAGTCCAACGTGGATCCACCTGGTGCCAAGCGTGGCACTGCTCGGTGCCGGCCTGATCGCCGGCGCCATGGCTATGACCGAAGCCCATGTCGGTCCCGCGACGTTGGGCCCTCACACGCTGGTCGTGGCGGTGATTCTGATCCTTCTCGGCTATCAGGGCCTGTTCCTGGCCCTGTTCACATCGACATTTGCGTGGCGGGAGAACCTCACCCGCGCTTCTGGTTTCCTCGATAGATTCTATCGCATCTTCACCTTGGAACGCGGCCTGATCTTGAGTGCCGCCGCCGCCCTGGCTGGCATCACGCTCATCGCCGCCGTCTTTCTGGAATGGCGCCATCTCGGCTACGGGCCGCTGCCCTATGATCGCACGTTGCGAAAGATCGTCCCCGGACTCTTGCTCATCGCCGCAGCCGTCCAAACGTTTTTTGGCAGTTTCGTCATCAGTCTGACCAGCATGGAACGAAAATGACCGAACCCTCCGCCTTCGATTCCTACGCGGACGACTACGAGGCTGCGCTTAATCGCGGACTCAGTCTGACCGGGGAAACACGCGACTACTACGCCGAGCGACGAGTTGAATTCATTGCATCTTACTGTCGACGGCTTGGCCTGCTAACCGATTCAGTTTGCGATTTTGGGTGTGGCACCGGGGACACACTACCGTTGTTGCACAGGGCGCTAGGTGCACAACGACTCATCGGCCTTGATCCGTCCGCTCGATCCCTTTCGACGGCTCGGACACGCCACAACCTAGCCAATGTTGAACTCGCTACGCCTGCCGCCTTTGATTCGGCCGCCTCAGAATGCAACATCGTTTATTGTAATGGTGTCTTTCACCACATCCCGCCGTCAGACCGCCGCGCTGTCGCCCGGCAGATTCTAGCGTTACTTCGTCCCGGTGGATATTGGTTCTTTTGGGAAAACAATCCGTTCAATCTCGGCACCCGCTGGTTGATGTCACGGATCCCCTTCGATCGTGACGCCATCATGCTTGTGCCACGCGAAGCGCGGCGTCTTGGCGAAGAGGTCGGGGCCATTTGGGTGGAAACGACCTTCCACTTCTATTTCCCGCGACTTCTCCGTCCCCTGCGTAAAGCGGAACGCTGGTTTTTGCGAATTCCGCTTGGCGGCCAATATCTCGTCGTTCTTAGGAACCCGGTGACCAATGGGCCCCGCTGAACTTCACCTTCGCCAGCCCAAACCCCGTCATCTTCAGCAGCAGCCAGCCGTGGCGGAAGCGGGAGATGTTGGTCGCGCCGTAGGTGCGGTCCTTGTAGCGCACCGGAATGTCCCGGATCCGCAGCTTCAGCAGCGCCGCCCCGAAGAGCAGGTTGAAATCTCCGAAGGGATCGAAATCGCCCAGCTCGGCGATCCGCGCGACGATTCGCTCATAGTCCGACCGCAACAGCATCTTCGTGCCGCACAGGCTGTCCTTGATCGGCTGGCCGAGCGTGAATGACAGCGCCAGCGCGAAGAACTTGTTCCCGAGCAGGTTCAGGAAACGCATCGCCTCCTTCTCCATCGGATAGACCAGCCGGCTGCCGTTCGCGAACTCCGCCGCGCCGCCCGCGATCGCCGCAAAAAATTTCGCCAGTTCCTCCGGCGGCGCCGTCAGGTCCGCATCCTGGATCACCAGCACGTCACCCGTCGCCGCCGCGAATCCGGCGCGCACCGCGTCCCACTTTCCTTTTCCCGGCTGCCGCAGCGCGCGCACCTGCAACGGTCCGCGATACGCCGCCGTCTCGCGCTCGATCGTCGCCCACGTGTCGTCCCGGCTGTGGCCCTCGACAAAAATCACCTCCGTCCGCGCGCCCATGGCCGGAATCCGTTCGAGCGCCGCGCGGATGTTTCCCGCCTCGTTCCGCGCCGGCACGATCACCGAGCAGGTCAGTTTCGTAGCCGCGAGCGTGAGCGAGTGGTCCGTCCCCGTGGCGGCAAGCGGCAATCCGCCCTGAGCCTCTCGAATGGGCCGCGCCACGAGCAGCAGGCTCGACCCGAAATGCCGGAGCCCCGGCAGCCGCACGAGGAACCGGTTGAAGAACCCGCTCACGAACGGCACGCGAAACGGGAACAACTGCTCGGTGCTGTGGTGCACCACTTCCCACCCCGCGAGTTCGAGCAGATTGATCAGGTCCTTCGTCGCCACCCAATTGCTCGGCGGCTGCCGCGTCACCGCGCCGAGCCACTGGCCGAGCTTCAGCGCGGGCGTCCAGGCGTTGTTGACCGAGGTGATGCAGAGCCTCGTCCGCGCATGCGCTCCCGCCCGCAGATTCTCGAAGCACGCCTGCACGTCCGCCAGGTAACCGACGAGATAATCCAGCACGATGTAATCGAACGTCTCCTCGCTCCGAAACGTGCTCGCATCGTCCTGCCGATACTCGCACGCCCCGGCCGCATCCTTCGTCCGCGCCTGCGCGAGCATCTTCCCGCTGATGTCGATCCCGAGCCCGCGCGCCGGCCGCAACGAGCGCAGCAAATCGCCCCGGCCGCACCCCGCCTCGAGCACGCGGCTCCCCGCCGGCACGATCTGCCGCAGCAACGCCGCGATGCCCGCGTGAAATCCCGCCTGCACCCCGCGCGCCGCCCGGTCGTTCTCGCTCACCCAGTCGAAGTGTCGGGCCAGGTCGTTGCTCATCGGACCACCGAGCGAACCACGTTCCAACCGGAGCGACAAGCCTGACCACCCGCGAAGACCGCGAAAAAAGTCACCGCCCGGAAAAGATTTGCCTCTGCTCTTCGCGTTCATTCGCGTTCATTCGCGGTTCTCACGCCATGCCCAAAGCCCTTCTCGTCACCGGTTCCTCCGGCCTCATCGGCTCCGAGGTCTGCGTCTATTTCGCCCGCGAGCTCGGCTACACCGTGCACGGCGTGGACAACAACCAGCGCGCCGTCTTCTTCGGCCCGCAGGGCGACACCCGCTGGAACCAGCACCGCCTCGCCCGCGACCTTTCGGGCTTCGTCCATCACGAGCTCGACATCCGCGACCGCGCCGGCGTCCTCGCGCTCGTGCGCGAGCTGAAGCCCGCCGCGATCGTCCACACCGCCGCGCAACCTTCGCACGATCGCGCCGCCGCGATTCCCTTCGACGATTTCGACACCAACGCCGGCGGCACGCTCAACCTCCTCGAAGCCGCCCGCCAGGCCGTGCCCGAGTCGCCGTTCGTGCACATGAGCACGAACAAGGTTTACGGCGACGCCCCGAACCAGATCGCCCTGCGCGAGCTCGACACGCGCTGGGACTACGCCGATCCCGCCTACGCGCACGGCATTCCCGAAACGTTCACCATCGACCAGTCGAAGCATTCGCTCTTCGGCGCCTCGAAGGTCGCCGCCGACGTGATGGTCCAGGAATACGGCCGCTACTTCAACCTGCCCACCTGCTGCCTGCGCGGCGGCTGCCTCACCGGGCCGAATCACTCCGGCGTCGAGCTGCACGGCTTCCTTTCCTACCTCGTGAAATGCAACCTCGAGGGCCGCGAATACCGCGTCTTCGGCTACAAGGGGAAACAGGTTCGCGACAACATCCACTCGCTCGACGTCGCGCGGTTCATGGCGGCGTTCGTCGCCGCGCCGCGCGCCGGCGAGGTCTACAATCTCGGCGGCGGCAAGGCCAACAGCACCTCGATCCTCGAGGCGTTCAAGATCGCCGAAAAGTTCACCGGCCGCGCGCAGGTCTTCACCTACGTCGACCAGAACCGCATCGGCGACCACATCTGCTATTACTCCGACCTGCGCAAAATGCGCGCGCACTATCCGTCGTGGGACATCACGCAGTCGCTCGAGGAAACCATCCGCCAGATCGTCGCAGCCTGGCGCACCCGCCCGCACGCGTAGCTCCGGTCGCACCGAGCGTCCCGCCGCAGCCAGACCGGCGCGCAGGTCGCGACCACTGTTAAGCGACCGCAGCCAACCGCCCGTGCCCGCATTCCGGACCATTGTCATACATTATATGACATCGCCGTTGTCATATAATGTATGACAATGGCTCCCGGTGCACGCCGCGCTCTGCGTGACCGGCGTTTCGCTTCCGCTCCAACTCTTCAACTCCCAGTGCAATGCCGACTTGGCGGCTGGCGCGCAACTTTCGCGCCGTGCTCCGGTCCAAGCGGGCATAGCCCACGCCTTCCCGGCGCGCTTCCCCGCCATGAAGAAGCCGCGATTGTTTCCTCTGGCTTTTCTCGCCCTCGTCGTCCTGGCGTCGCTCCGGCCCGCGAACGCGATGTCCGTCCGGGCTCCTACGTTTCCCGAACTCGTCGCGGAAGCGTCGATGATCGCCCACACGCGCGTCACGGCCGTCACCAGCCGCGCGGTCACCTCGCCCGACGACCAGCGTGTGATAAAAACCTTCGTCACCTTCACGACGATCACGCCGCTGAAAGGACAGCCTGGATCGCAGTTCACGCTCTCGTTCCTCGGCGGCGCCGACAAGCACAGCGGCGAACGCTGGACCGTGCCCGGCATGCCGCAATTTCAGGTCGGTGACGAAGACATCATCTTCGCCACCCGCGGCGAAAGCGTCTGCCCGCTCGTCGCCGCGCGCCACGGTCGTTATCGCGTTCTCACCGATGCCGCGACGAACCGCCGCTACATCGCCCGGAGCAACCGCGAACCGCTCGCCGGCACGGACGAAATCTCCGGGTCGCTCGAGCCCGTCGCCCCCGCCGCCCCGCACGCCGCACGGATCGCCGCCGCACTGAGTCCGGAGAATTTCGAGCAGCGCATCACCGCCGAGATCGCGCACCCCACGCAGGCCGCCCATCCATGAACCGCGAAACTTCGCCCTCGTCCCGCCCGCCGCGTCGGCGTCGGAAGCGCGGCAGTTCGCCGTGGCCGCGGGCCTTTCGCCTTTCGGTCGTGGCCGCGGCGCTCGCCGCGGCGGCGCCGCTCCGCGCCTACGTCCTCCAGGGCGCGTCGTGGCCCAGCGGCAACATCACGATGCAGCTCCAGCTCGGCCAGCCGGGTTTCACGCTCATCGACGGCGCGACAAACTGGGACGACGTCGCCGCCGCCGCGCTCGACCAGTGGAACGCCGTCCTTGTCCGCAGCCGTTTCGTCGCCGTCAAAAATTCCTCCGCGCCCAAGGCCCGCGGCAATTCCTCCAACAACGTCTTCTTCGATTCCACCGTTTACGGCGATCCCTTCGGTTCGCGCGTGCTCGCCATCACGCTCCTCCGCTCCTTCGGCTCGTCCTTCGTCGAGGCGGACACCGTGTTCAATTCCTCCATTTCCTGGAATTCCTACCGCGGCAATCTCCGCAACTCTACCGACCTTCAGCGCGTCGCGCTGCACGAGTTCGGCCACACGCTCGGCCTCGATCATCCCGACCAGGCCGATCCGCCGCAGCACGTCGTCGCGATCATGAACTCGGTCGTCGGCGACGTCTACACGCCGCAGCCGGACGACATCGCCGGCATCAACGTCCTCTACGGCAGCACCAATCCACCGCCGCCGCCCGGGACGCTGAGCGACCAGACCGTCGCCGCCGGCGCGCCGCTCAACCTCGCACTCAGCAACACCAACAGCGCCAACTCCACCTACGCGTGGACCTTCACGCGTGCCGGCGGCACCTCGCAGACATTGCTCGATGGCGACGGCAATCCCTGGACCACCTCGGCCTACACCGTCGCCGCCGCCGACTCGAGCGACGCCGGCACCTACACGGTCGCCGCGGTCAACGGCGCCGGCGAATCACAACCCGTTTCCGCGCGCGTCACCGTCACCACGACCAGCACCGGCGCCTCCCGGCTCGTCAATCTTTCCGCCCGCGGGCTCGCCAGCACGGGCAGCAACACCTTCATCACCGGCTTTGTCATCAACGGAAAAACCGCCAAGCCGCTC
>DASZPP010000061.1:0-13630 GCA_035549975.1 Opitutus sp. | reverse complement strand
CTCGAGACCATCAAGCTCGCGCTCGGCTGCGCCTCGATGGGCATGCTCGTCTTCGGCACGCTCCACACCAACAACGCCCCGAAGACCGTCGACCGCATCATCAACACCTTCCCCGCCGACGAGCAGAACCAGGCGCGCGTGATGCTCTCGAGCTGTCTCGCCGGCGTCGTCGCCCAGCTCCTCTGCAAAAAAATCCCGAAGGGCCGCTGCGCCGTCCACGAAATCCTCCTCACGCACGAGGCCCTCCCGAACACGATCCGCAGCGGCCAGATTTCCAACATCAAGTCGATCATCGAGAGCAGCGGCGCCGACGGCATGGTCACGATGGACCACAGCCTCATGGCCCGCGTGAAGGATGGCACGATCGAGCCCAAGGAAGCCTACATGAAGGCCGCCAACAAGGCCGCCTTCGCCCCGCTGCTCAAACCCGGCGACCTCGACGGCGGCCACTGATCCGTGGCGCGGCTGCTGCGATCGGCCCCATTTCTTGACGCGCCGCGCCCGCTCTCGACATTCATTCAAAGATGTCGGGTCACGCTTTCTTCACCTTCCATCCCGCGTTCATCATCTCCGGCGTGAAGCCGCCCGGCACCACCCCTTCCGACGCGTAGACGTACAGCGCGCAGCGGTACACATGCGTCGCCATGTTGGTCAGAAAACTGCCGACGAGTATCGCCCCGAGCCAGAGCACCCCGCCGGCGGCCAGCGCCCACATGCTGTGCAACAGCAAGAACGCAGCGGCGATAATGAGCGCGGATATCAGCGTAAGCCCGACCAGCATTCCGCCAGCCAGTCGAATCCCGACAAAGCCGATCAAAGCCTCACCCCAGGTCTGCTTCAACGTCATCGCCGAATCGCGCAGCACGGAGAGCGGATTGGTGTCCTCGCGGCGGATGATCACTGGAATCGCGAACACCGCCGCCACGCTCCATGCCACGCCGACCAGTCCCATGATGATCTTACCCAGCCAGCCCAACCGTTCCTCGATTGCGCGAATAATCAATCCAACCGTCGCTGCCAGCAGACTCCACAGCACGATCGACGGCAGTTTCCTCACCGCAAACCGCAATCCGTTCCCGACCGACACCGGCTCGCCCGCCAGCGCACGCAAAATTTCCCTGTAAAACGCGACATTGAAGAACGTGGCCATGAACATCGACACGAGATAGATCACGACGCCGTAGACGTAGAACGCCCGGTTGAACTTCTCGCCGACCGCGTTCCAATCCTGATTCGCCGTCCAGCCCGTGCTGAAGACAATCACCAGAATCGGGGCGAGAAAGAACAGCGCCAGAGCGATGGTGCAAACGAACGTGATGACCGGAAACAGCAGGAGCAGCGGCTGGTCGCGCAGCACGCGGAGCGAGGCTTTCATCAATTCCCAGCTCGTCTGGAAGCGAGTGGACAAGGACATGTCAGGCGGGGTGTTGTTGCTTCAGTTGCTCGACGAGTTCGTCGAAGGAAATTCCATGACTCCGCGCCTCCGCCCCGAGCCGCGCGCAAAGTTCTTTGAGCTTTGCCTTCCTCTCACGCGCCGGCAGCCCCGCCGCCTCCTCCGCCACCGGCGCGATGTAGCACCCGCTCCCATGCTCCAGCGACACCACGCCCAGATGCTGCAGTTCGCGATACGCACGCGCCACCGTGTTCGGGTTCACATTCAGCTTCCCGTGCAGCGCCCGGATTGTCGGCAGTTGGTCGCCCTCCTTCAACCGCCCCGTCGCCACCGCCGCCTGCACGTGATGGATGATCTGCCGGTAAGCCGGAATCCCCGAGTGAAACTCGAGGCTCCAAGTTTCCTCCAGCAGATTCATAGTGTGTTATGTCAGTAACACACTCGGTCCGTTCGTCAATCCTTTTCGCGTGCGCGGCACGCCCGCTTGACATTCACGGCTCCAGCCGCGCCCTACACCGGCATGCCTCTGCTCCGCCTCGCCACCCCCGCCGACATTCCCCTCATCCTCGCCTTCATCCGCGCCCTCGCCGACTACGAGAAACTCTCGCCCGAGGTCGAAGCCACCGAGGAGAGACTCCGCGCGACGCTCTTCGGCGAAAAACCCGCCGCCGAGTGCATCCTCGCCTTCGCCGCCGACGAATCCGCCGCGTCCGTCCCCGCCGGCTTCGCGATCTTCTTCACCAACTACTCCACCTTCCTCGCCAGGCCCGGCCTCTATCTCGAAGACCTCTTCGTGAAACCCGAATTCCGCGGCCGCGGCATCGGCAAGGCCCTCCTGCTTCATCTCGCGCGGCTCGCGAACTCCCGCAACTGCGGCCGCATGGAATGGGCTGTCCTCGACTGGAACCAGCCCGCGATCGATTTCTACGAATCGCTCGGCGCCCGTCGCATGCGCGACTGGCAAATTTGCCGCCTCACCGGCCCCGCCCTCGCCCAACACCGCTGATCGCGCCACGGCGCCGCCAGGAACAGTTTTCACGTATTAAGTGAAAATCGTTCTTCAACGAGTCGCGCCATCGTGACCTCGAACGGGTGCGCCGATGATGCGGGCGAAGCGCTGTGTCTTCCGCAACCGACGTCGTTCTGCTATCGTCGCGCATGCGCCTTCCACTCTTCTGGGTCGACGCCTTCACCGACCGCGTTTTCTCCGGCAATCCCGCCGGCGTCGTCCCGCTCGACGCCTGGCCGGCCGATTCGTCGCTCCTCCAGCGGATCGCCTTCGAGAATGGCCTCGCCGAAACCACCTTCTACGTCCGCACCGGCGCCGCGCGATTCGCACTTCGCTGGTTCACGCCCGCCGTCGAAGTCGATCTCTGCGGCCACGCCACGCTCGCCGCCGGCCATGTCCTTTTCCACGAACTCGAACAGTCCGGCGATGCCATCACGTTCGATTCGCGCTCCGGCCCGCTCGTCGTCACGCGATTGGCCGATGAAAAACTCGAACTCGATTTTCCCGCCACCCCGCCGGCCGCACGGCAGGATGCCGCGGCGATGCGCGCCGTCTCCGACGCGATCGGCCTCGCCCCCGCCTGGCTCGGCGAATCCAAATTCGACCTCTTCGCCGTCCTGCCGGACACCGCCGCCGTCGCCCGGCTCCGCCCCGACTTCGCGCGGGTCGCCGCCGCCGGCGCCCGCGGCCTGATCGTCACCGCGCCCGGCGACTCTGGCTGCGATTTCGTCTCGCGCTTCTTTGCCCCGCAAAGCGGCGTGCCCGAAGACCCCGTCACCGGCTCCGCGCATTCCGCTCTCGCGCCTTACTGGGCTGCACGCCTGGGTAAAACCAAGCTCCACGCACGCCAGCTCTCCGCCCGCGGCGGCGAACTCTGGTGCGAGGTCGCCGGCGACCGCGTGAAGATCGCCGGCCGCGCTGCGCTCTACCTCCGTGGCGAGATCAGCCTCTGACCCGGGCCCGCACCAGGCCCGCCGTGAAAGCAAGCTCGCTCGCGACCTTCGCTCGCCCCGACGCCACCCACGTTGCGTTCGGGTTTCCCGCTTGTCCGCCCCCGTCCACCCAAGTGTCACGTATTACGTGACACTTTCACCTTCGCCATTTCTCGCACGCATCGTCGCAGCGCCCGAAAATCCTCCGGCAGGAACACGTCGCGGTTCGCCGCCAGTTCCGCCGCTCCCGCGACCCACGCATTCGCCAAAAACTTCCCGTGCGGCGCCGGCTCGAGCTCGAGCCAATACGGACAATCGACGCAGTGCGTACCGCTCACGCGCCCGCGCGCCACACCAAGCTGCTGCCGCCGGCAATTCCCGTCCGCGTTCACCTCGCGATAGGACTCGCGGCATTTTCTGAACTCCGGCTGAAAACACGCCTTGACCAGCTGCCGCACCGGAGTCGCCAGCGCCGCCGCATGCGCAGCTCCCGCCAGCACGCGGGCCGCGATCGGCGCAACTTCCTCCGCGCTCATCTCGCCGGGCCGCCCCATGTCCGCCGCCGCGAGCGGCGCCGGCAAACCGCGTTCATCGATTTCCTTCCGCAGCCGCGCCGCCAGCGCCTCCACATCATCCAGCACCGCCATCCCGTTTTGCGCGCAAAACCGCCGCAGCACCCGTGCCGCCCTCCGCTCAAAGTCCGCCGCCACCGCGCCATTGTTCACACCGCCACCCCATCAGGTTCCCTTTTCGCGTCAATCCACCCGCCCACAGGCAATTGTCATATAATGTATGACAATCGCGGTGTCTGCGCTGGCGCTCGTCGCCGCGAGATTGTCATGGTCACAGCGCGATTTTTTGTGAACTGTGCCGGCGCCAAATTCCGACCGCTAACCCTGCCGCCGCGATCCCGTCTCCGCTACGCTCGCGTCCCACCATTCCCGCCATGATCCAGACCGCCGAGCCGCCTGCACGCGCGCCCCTCTATCTCGAACTCGCCCGCGAAATCCAGGAACTCATCGAACAAGGCACCCTGCGCGCCGGCCATCGGCTGCCGTCCGTCCGGCGCATGTCGCTGCAGCGCGACGTCAGCATCTCGACCGTCATCCAGGCCTACACCGTTCTCGAAAACCGCGGGATGCTCGAGGCGCGACCGCAGTCCGGATTCTACGTCCGACCGCAGCTTCCGGCCCAGGCCCTCGAGCCGCGGATGGCCAAGCCCATGGCCAAGGCGAGCTACGTCGGCGTCAACGATCTCACCGTCGAGGTCCTCACGCTCGCCGGCGACGCCGACTTCGTCCCGTTCGGCGCCGCCTGCCCGCATCATTCGCTTTTCCCGACGAAAAAACTCGCCCGGCTCGTCGGCTCCGTGGCGCGCAACGACCCCGCGCTCCTCGGCCGCTACGCGATGAACTGGACCTTCGATCCCCTCGCGCGCGAGATCGCCCGCCGCTATCTCCAGTGCGGTGCGCCGCTCGCGCACGACGAGCTCGTCATCACCATCGGCTGCGCGGAAGCCCTCAACCTTTCCCTGCGCGCCGTCACCAAGCCCGGCGACACCGTCGCGGTCGAGACACCCGCCTACTTCGGCTTTCTCGAAACCATCCAGTCGCTCAACCTGCGCGTCCTCGAAATTCCCACGGACTCGCGCACCGGCGTCTGCCTCGACGCCACGCGCGACGCGCTCGCGCACTGCGACGTCAAGGCGCTGATCGTCATGCCGAGCTACCAGAACCCGCTCGGCTCGTGCATGCCCGACGACAAAAAGGCGAAGCTCTACCAGCTCCTCGCCGAATTCGACGTGCCCGCGATCGAGGACGACATCTACGGCGACCTCCACTTCGGCGACCGGCGCCCGAAGCCGCTCAAGGCGTGGGACACCGACGGCCGCGTCCTCCTCTGCAGCTCGTTCGGCAAGACGCTCGCGCCGTCGCTCCGCGTCGGCTGGTGCGCGCCCGGCCGCTACCTCGAGCGCGTCCGCCGGCTCAAGTTCACCAATACGCTCGGCACCCCGGTCATCCTCCAGAAAACGGTCTCCGATTTCCTGCGCAACGGCGGTTACGATCACCACCTCCGCTCGATCCGCCGCGCGTATTTCAACCAGCTCCACCTCTTCTCGCGCGCGATCCTCCGCCACTTTCCCGAAGGCGCGCGGCTCAGCCGGCCGCAGGGCGGCTTTGTGCTCTGGGTCGAGATGCCGCCGGGCGTCGACACACTCCGGCTCCATCGCGAGGCGGTCCAACACCGGATCAGCATCGCGCCAGGCGCGCTCTTCTCGGTCAAGGACCGCTATCGGAACTGCCTGCGCATGAACTGCGGCCTCCCGTGGAACGACGCCGTCGAGCAGGCGCTGCGCACCGTCGGCGAACTTGCGCAGAAACAGCTCGGGTAGAAACCTGCGTGCCGGCGACGACCACATCACCGCGAGCAAACTCAACCGGGAATCGCGCGGTTGTCGTGTAGGGCGGCATCTCCCGACTCCGCCGCCGTGGCTCCTCATTTATCCGCATCTCCGCATGAAGAAAAACGTCGCCCTCCTCCTCTTCGACGATGTCGAGGTCCTGGACTTCGCCGGGCCGTTCGAGGTCTTCGCCGTCACCGATGAGCTCCAAAGCCACGCGGTGTTTCACACCTTCACGCTCGGGCTGAAGCCCGGCACGATCCGCGCGCGCAACGGCTTGAAAGTCGTTCCCGACTTCACCCTCGAGAACTGTCCGCCGCCGCAGGTCATCGTCGTGCCGGGCGGCCAGGGCACGCGCGCCTTGCTGCACATGCCCGCGCTCCACGAATGGCTCCGCCGGAAAACCCGTCACGCCGAGATCGTGATGAGCGTCTGCACCGGCTCGCTCGTCCTCGCCGCCGCCGGTCTCCTTGACGGGCTCCGCGCCACGACGCATCACGAACGATTTCCCCTGCTGCGGCAGCTCGCGCCGCAGTCCGAGGTGATCGAGAACGAACGCTTCACCGACAACGGGAAAATCCTCACCGCCGCCGGCATTTCCGCGGGGATCGATTGCTCGCTCCACATCGTCGGACGTCTGCTCGGCGCCGACGTCGCCGACCAGACGGCGCGCTACATGGAGTATCGCCGTCCTTGAAGGTGCGCGTCTCCAACCCACCGGCCGATTCCACCGCTCCGGCGCGCTCCGCCCTGATCACCGCCTTCGCGGCCATCTATCTCATCTGGGGCAGCACCTATCTCGGCATCCGGATCGCCGTGGAAACAATGCCGCCCTTCGCGATGGCAGGGGCGCGCTTTCTCGCCGCCGGCGGCCTTCTCCACCTCTTCCTCCGGCTCCGCGGCGCGCCCGCGCCCAGCCGCCGTCAGTGGCGCGCCAACGCCATCATCGGCACTTTTCTTCTCCTCGGCGGCAACGGCCTCGTCGTCTGGGCCGAACTTTTCATCCCCTCGGGCATCACCGCGCTCATCATCGGCGTGCAGCCGCTTTTCTTCGTTCTCACCGAGTGGGCCTGGCCCGGCGGCGCGCGACCGAGGGCCACGGTCATGGCGGCGCTGCTCCTCGGTTTCGCCGGCGTCGCATGGCTCGCCGCTCCGTGGGAGTCCGCCCAACCCGGCGGCGCCCATCCCGCCGGCGTCGTCGCCATTCTGCTCGCCTGCGTCTTCTGGGCGATCGGCTCGATCTACGCGCGCCATTCGAAGCACGGCCTCGACCCGCTTCACGCCGCCGCGCTGCAGATGCTCACCGGCGGCGCCGCCCTCGCGCTCACCGCGCTCGCCCGCGGCGATTTCCACCACCTCGATCCCGCCGCCATTTCCGCGCGGTCGTGGATGGCGTTCGCCTATCTCCTCGCCGTGGGCTCGCTGGTCGGGTTCTCGACGTTTGTCTGGCTGATCAAGCACAGCACGCCGGCGCGGGTCTCGACCTACGCCTACGTCAATCCCCTCGTCGCCGTCTTTCTCGGCTGGCTCGTCCTGCGGGAGCCGGTCACCTCGCGCACCCTGGTCGCGGCCATCGTGATCGTCGCCGCGGTCGTGATCATCACGGTCCAGAAAAACCAGGCCGCGCGTCGCGCCTAGGTGTTGCAAACCTGCGGATATGCAGAACGGGCCCGCCGCAGGAAGTTGCGAAACCACCCGCCGGCCGCCGGACTTTCTGCCTCGACCGCTCCGTCGATTCCTTGTTCACCTCAATCCGTCGGCTCCTCCCAGCCGGCGGTTTCGTCCACCCGCCTCCGCTCCCCATGCAACTGCTTCAATCCCGCCGCCAACCGCACCGCAAGCGGTGGCGCAAGATCGCCCTCGTCGCCGGCCTCGTCCTCGTCGGCTTTGCCCTCTGGGAAAGCTGGCGGGAACTGCAACCGCGCTACCTGCGCTGGAAACAGGACCGCGCACTGCGCCAGGCCAGGGATTTCATCGCGAAGCACGATGCCACCAACGCCCAGCTCGCCCTGGACGTCGCGCTGAAGACGATCCCCGGCAACCCCGAAACCCTCCGCGTCGCGGCCGACATGCTGGAGCAGGTCGGTGCCCCGCAAGCGATGCGCCTGCGCCGCGCCGTCGTCCAGATCGAGCCCGACTCCGCCGAGGATGCCGCCAAGCTCGTGCTCTGCTGTCTTCGCTTCCGCGACTTCAACGCCGCGAAGGACGCCCTCAGCTCCACGCCGCCGAAAATCTCCGCGGAAACGCCCATGCTCCGCGCCTCGCTCGCGTTTGCGATCGCCACGGATAACGCCCCGGTCGCCGACGCGCTCTTCGACCGGCTTCGGACCCTGTATCCCGACGAGGCGGACTTGAAGTTTGCCCAGGCGATCTTGTGGCTGCGTCATCCCAAGGCCGAGCGGCGCGACGAAGCGCGCCACCAGCTCGAGGACCTCGCGCGCAAGAACCCGAAGATGGCGCTCGAGATCAATCGCGAGTTTGCCGCCGACGCGCTCCGCCGTCGCGACTACGCTGAGGCCAAACGCCGCTATCAACAAATCCTCGGCGATTCCGGCACGACCTTCACCGACCGGCTGCAGAAGGCCAACCTCGATCTCCTCGTCGATCATCAGCCCTTCGAACCGCTCTTCGTCGCTCTCGCCCCGTTCGCGGCCCAGAACGAAAACGACGCCGCACAGTTCGCGCAATGGCTGCTGGTCCAGAATCGCGGCGCCGAGGCCGACAGCTGGATCTCCAACCTTCCCGCCGCCGTGCGCGACAGCGCCGCGCTCAAGTCCGCGCACGCCGATGCGGTTGCCCAGGTCGGCGATTGGGACCGCCTCGCGACCTTGCTGCGGGAAGGCGCCTGGGGCACGATTTCACCCGAAACCCTCCGCCTCGCATTCGCCGCGCACACAGTCGACAATCCCAACCACCTCGCGCTCCGGCACGAGACCTGGGACATGACCCTCAACTCCGCCGCCGGAAACCTCGGAACGCTGCGAATTCTGCAGCGATTGAGCGCAGAATGGAAATGGGACGACGAGTCGGAACGCACCCTTTGGGCCATTGCGCACACCTTCCCCGACCAGACCTGGGCGGACCAGGCGCTCTTCAACCTCTACAAGGACCGGAAAAACACCAACGGCATGCGCGACGTCATGGGCGCCCTGCGCACAACCGACGGCACGGTTCCGCGCTATCAGCATGACTGGGCCCTCCTCACACTCCTGCTCGAGCCCAGCTCGGCCTGGAATCCCGCGAAGGACATCATGCGGAATCTCCACGAAGGCGAGCCGGACAACGCCACCTATGCCACCGGCTATGCCTTCGCTCTCGCCCAGTCCGGCCGCGGCGCCGAGGCCCTGGCGATCGTCGACAAGATGACCGATGCCGATCGGGCCTATCCTCCCCGCGCGCCCTACCTCGCGTTTGTTTACGGAGTCGGCAAAAGAGGCCCGGACCTCGAGAAAGCTGCCAGCCTCGGCGATGGCGTGACCTTTCTTCCGGAGGAAAATTACCTCTTCACCCGTGCCCGCGAAGAGTTGAACCGCAAGCCGGAGAAACCGGAAAAAGCGGCGAAACCCGACACGGGCGACGCAGAGACTGCCAGTCCCGCCGGCGCCGCGTCATCAACCAAGGGTTGAGCCTGTCTGCGCGACCTGACACCGTTCGACCGCGCCCGAAATTTGTCTCCGTTAACTGGAATGCCCGACGCCGCACCCGCGCCGCTCTCCCCGTCATCGTCGCCGGCAACAAGATCGGGCGCGAGACTCGTGGTGCCGGTCGGGGCCGCCGTTCTCGCCTTGTGCTGGCTGCTTCCGGTCACCGTCAGTTGGCGAACGGCTCCCGATCTCGGTCACGCTTGGGCAGTGCCGCTGCTCATGGCCTATCTCTGGTGGGAGCGCTGGGGCGAGCGGCCGCCCCTGGCGGTCCGCAACCGTCTTCCTCTTGCTTGTTGGCTGCTGATGCTTGGGCTGGCGATCATCGATCTCCCGCTGCGTCTGCTGCTCACGCCCTACCCTTTGTGGCCGATGCTCCTCCTTGGTCACGCGCTGGTGTTCGCCGGGATTGCATTGCTCGCCGCCTGGCTTCTCGCCGGCCGGCCCGGGGTCGGATGGATCGGCGGACCGCTGATCCTGCTGGTCAGCACGCTGCCCGTGCCCAGTTATCTCGAAAACGCGGTGATCGTTCCGCTCCGCGAAATCTTCGCCCGCCTGGCCGCCGAAATCAGCAATCTGCTCGGACAGCCCGCCCTCGCCTTCGGCACCAGCGTGCACCTTGGCAACGGCTGGGTCGGCATCGACGAGGCCTGCGGGGGCATCCGTTCGCTCCAAGCCTGCGTGATGATCGGCCTGTTCTTCGGCGAGTGGTATCGCTTTCGGTTCACGCGCCGCGTGGCGCTCCTCTTCGCCGCGGTGGCCGCGGCGCTTCTCGGCAACTTCGCCCGGGTGCTGTTCCTCTCCCTCCGCGCCAGTGCCGGTGCCCGAGCCGTCGAAAGCGCGCACGATCTCGCCGGCTGGCTCGCCATGGGCGCGAGCCTCCTGCTCACCGGCTGGCTCGCCTGCCGCTGGGCCGGCTATCGTTTTCCCGAGTGGGGGCGCGGCGGCCGCATTGCAACTTCGGGCGCTTCCCGAAAATTCCCCGCGGCCGCTCTGTGGCTTGCCGGCATTGCCGGCTGTTTCGCACTAAACGACGCGGGCACCCGCCTGTGGTTCGCCCACGGCCGGGAAATTCGCCATGCGACCATCCCGCAGTGGACGGCCGCCCTCCCGGAACACCATTGGAGTTTTCAACCGTCGCCGCTTTCGCAGCCAGCGCGGGAAATGTTGCGGCCCGACTTTTTCGTCGCCGGTTCGTGGCGCACGGATGCCGACACCACCGTGTCCGCCTACTACGTGCAATGGACGCACGGGCAGGTCGCCCGATCCGTCCCCTTTCTCCACAACCCGACGATTTGCCTTCCCTATGCCGGCTGCGAACTCGTGAGCACCCTGCGTCCGCTGGAGGTTTCGTGGGCCGGTGGAACGTTACCGTTTTTCGCCTACAAATTTCGGCAGATGGGCCGGGAGATTCTCGTCGCCTTCACCATCTGGGACCCTGCCCGCGGGCGTCTGCTTCAGAAACCCAGCCCGTTCCAGTCATGGACCGATTGGTGGAATGCCCAGTGGACCGAAGTCCGCGAAGCCCGCCAAAACCAGCCCGGACAGCTCCTTACCGTGTCGCTTCCATGGAGCGAAGATTCGCCCCATCGTGCGCAGCTATTGCTCCAAAAGATCATTCGGCCCGCCCCGGAATCCCTCTGACACCGAAGAAATCAAAAATAGAGCTTGCAGATCACCCTAGCTCTACTAGGGAATTCACCCCGGTATGAAAGCCCTCGCAAAATTCCTCCCCGCCCTCGCCGCGACTTGCTTCGCGTTTAGCAGTTATTCCCGTGCACAGCTGGTTACCTATGAAACAGTTTCCCAGTATGCGGGAACGAGCAACTACAGCCTCAGCAGTAATCCAACAGCCTATTCGCTGAGCAACACTGCCGGCGAAACATTCACCGGTATCGTTGGCATTCAGAGCCTAACATATGCGTTTTTCGGATCGCCCGGGGCAGACACGACCTTGAGCGCCAAATTCGCAGCTTGGAACGGAAACACCAGCGCCGGTGGAAGCTTGAACCCGCTTAATTACGTCACCGTGCAGGATTTCGGCACGTTTACCGTGAACCAGTTCACGGGTGTCGACCAGAATGGGTGGACACATATCACAAATACCAACGGCACCTTCAATTCCTTCGAACAAACTTTCGACTTCGGAACAGAACTGTCACTAAACGCGACGAGCACATACGCGATGCTGATTACCAATCAAACTGGTTCCACCACGAACTTCGGTATCGGCTATGCCTTCGATTCCTTCGATAGCGGTAGTGCCGGCATTGGTCTTGGTTCCCCGATCCAAGACTATACCTTCTCTCAGATTGTCGTGGAACCAGCGCCGCCAGTGCCCGAGTCGAGCACGGTCGCATCCATTCTGGCGGCTTTGTTCGTCGCCGGCATCGTGACTTACCGAATCCGCCAACGCCGCCAGCAACTCGCACCGGTGGCCGTCGTTGCCATCTGATCGCCCATCACTTTTCTTCTCGCTTTCATACCATCTCTGAAGCCTGCGACCCCGGTCGCAGGCTTCTTTTTTTCGCGCCTGATTCATTCACCAATTGAAGCGCAAACCGTCGTGCCGGGGTTCCCAATCCGGCCTCCAGGCGCTTGAATTCGTGATCCGGCCAAGCTTCGTTTGTCGCATGCCCCGCCTCGCCCTCATCGGCGACTACTCGCCCTCGGTCACCGCCCATCAGGCCATCCCGCGCGCTCTCTCGCTGGCGCGCGATGAACTCGCGGCCGACCTCTCCTGGGACTGGGTTCACACCCGCGACATCCATGATGCCCCGCAAGCCCTCGCCGCATTCGCCGCCGTCTGGGTCGTCCCGGCCAGCCCCTATGCGAACCCCGCCGGTGCGCTCGATGCGATTCGCCTCTTCCGCGAGACCCGCCGTCCCTTCCTCGGCACCTGCGGGGGATTCCAGCACGCTTTGATTGAATTCGCCCGCAATGTCGCCGGCCTCGCCGACGCCGAGCACGCCGAGACCAGCCCGTCCTCGCCGACCTTGCTCGTGGTTCCCCTTGCCTGCTCGCTCGTCGAGAAGACCACGCCGCTTCGCTTCGTCTCCGGCAGCCTTCTCCGCGCCGCCTACGGCGCCGACACCGCGATCGAGGGTTACCGCTGCAGCTTCGGTCCCAATCCCGCTTATATGCCCGCCCTCGAGCGCGCCGGTCTCCGTTTCACGGCTTTCGACGCCGGGGGCGAACCCCGCGCCGCCGAACTCGCGCCGTCGGCCCATCCTTTCTTCGTCGGCACGCTGTTTCAGCCCGAGCGGGCCGCGCTTCGCGACGTCACGCCGCCGCTCGTCCGCGCGTTCGTCCGTGCCATTGTCGACACCTGACCTCTCCTGCTTCTCCGCCGTGCTCATTCTTTCTGAGCTTTTGCGATTCCTCGTGTCCTGATGTCCGGTGGCACCGGCAAACAATGAAAACCCCTTTCCCCTTTCTCGTTCTCCTTCTTGTTTCGCTTGGCCTCGCCGGCTGCGACACCTTCGAGCATCGCGCGCAACAAAAAGCCGGGACCTTCGCCGCGCTCACCCCCGCGCAGCGTGACAAGCTGAAACAGGGCGTGATCGAGCTCGGCGACACGCCGGACATGGTTTACATCGCGCTCGGCACGCCGGACGAAAAACGGGAAAGATCGACCCCCGCCGGCACCGAGACCGATTGGATCTACAACACCTATCACGAGGAGTTCGCGGGCAACGTCACCGCCGGCTACCACCGCGTTTTGGTCTACGATCCCGCGCGCAAGCGCTTCGTCGTGTTCCTCGATCCCATTCACACCGCGGTCTACCAGCAGACCGAGGAGGAAAATATTCGCGCCACCTTTCGCGGCGGCCGCCTCGTCGCGATCGAACAGCCGAAGCGTCCGTAGCGCCCGTCCTCGCCTCACCGGCGAAGCAACCCCGCCGCAGTGTTTGCAGCCCGATCCGCCTTCTGGCAGCGTCGCCGCATGCAAGACGTTCCCACCACCGCCAACCACGAATCGCCCGGGCAGTCGCGATCCACCGCGCCCGCCGCACGCCTGCTCTCCCCGCGTCGCAAATCCACCGCCGCCTCCTCGCTCCACGAACTCGCCCTCGAGCAGCTCGCCCACTTTCACCTCGACCCCGCCTCGCCGACCGGCGCACCGCTCCTCGCCCTCGCCGAAAAACTCTACGCCGCCCATGGCGACGTGATGGACTTGTGGGAGGCGACCACGCGCGAGCTCGCCCGCCTTCCCCGCGGCGACCGGCTCGCCCTGTTCAACGCCAAGAAATT
>DASZPP010000060.1:0-25856 GCA_035549975.1 Opitutus sp. | reverse complement strand
CGCGGCCGTCAGCGTGCCCGTGCCACCGAGCGTGCCGCTCGACATCGTCAGCGAGCCGACGGTGTCCGTGTGGGCGCCGAGCCCCAGCGTGCCACCGGCGATCGTGACCGCCGCGGTATCGATGATGCGGTTGTTCGAATTGATGTTGAGTGCGCCGCCGTTAACATTCACCGCCGCACTGGAAATAGTACCGTTGAGCTGGAGGGTCCCTGCATTGACCGCGGTCGCACCGGTATAACTGTTGTTGCCGGAAAGGATGAGCGTGCCGGCGCCGGTTTTGGTCAGCGCGCCCGTTCCGCCGCTCGCGGCGCCGGACATCGTCAGGGTATTCGCGGTGACCTCGATCGTGGCTGTCTTGCCGTTGTTGATCGTGAAACTGCGGTTCGTGCTGGCGGTGCTGCCCGTATATTGAAGCGTGCCGCCATCGAAGACGAGATTGCTCGCCGCATTGGTCGCCTTGCCGAGGTTGCCCGCCGTTCCGCCGTTGTTGATAGTGCCGACAGAAAGCGTGCCGCCGGTGAGCGTGACGGGACCGGTGAACGTATTCGTGGCGGCGAGCGTGACCAGGCCGCCGCTGTCGTTGACCGTGAGGCCGCCGGTGCCGCTTATCACTCCGTTGAAATTAAAATCGTTCCCGCCGTTCAACGTGAGGAGAAATCCGCCGTTGTTGACCGTGCTGCCGAAGGTGAGATCGCCCGAATTGGCGCTCCAGGACTGAGCCCCGCCCGAGAGGGTGAGGCCCACGCTGATCGTTTCCAGATTCGTGCTGTTGTTGATGATCGAATTGACGCCCGACGCGCCGAGGGTGATCCCATTCGATGTGCCGATGTTGAACGCTCCCGCCCCGCTGTCGAACGTGATGGAGTGAATCGTCCACGCGCCGGTGTTGGTCACCGGCGACAGTTTTGTGCTGCCCGCAAAATGAAAATCGTTCGTCGTCGCCGTCCGCGTCGGCGCTCCATTCGGATTCCAATTGTTCGCCGTTCCGAGATTACTGTTCGAACCGCCGCCGTCCCAGGTGTAAGTCGTGGCGCGCAGTCGCGGATCCGGCAGCAGAATCGTAAGCACGAACGCCGCCAGCAACTGGTGGTTGAACCAGTTCGTTTTCCGCGGGTGCTTGGTCGCACTCAGGTGCATGGATTAGTTGCTTGCAGGCAATCATCTTCGACACAGCCGGTCAATCGGCTTGTAGGGTAATAACCCTAGTGTTTCAGGGGTGTTTCCATCTCGCTATTGTAAAGTAGTTTACGTAAAAAATACCCAATCCGATGCTACGAATCACGAGTGTTTGACACCCGCGCCGTGGGGCTCACCCGAGCCGCATTTTAGTTCTTGTTGAGCACCCCCGGGTCGGAGCGCGCACGCCCGCGCGTCTCTTGTCCGGATTTCTGACGCCTCACCGACCACGCGCCGCACGTGGCCGCTGCCACGCATACGCTTTCGCGATCAGCGCGTAGTTGAGTTCCAGAGTCATCGGCTGCACCACCGGCAGCACCGCGCGCAATGCCGCGCCCGGATCGTCGCCGCGCGCGATTTCCTCGAAATGCTGAAGCGTGGCCGCGCTCGCGCGATGTGCCTCCGCCAGCCGGGCGCGCAGCTCCGGAAGATATTGCGGCTGCCCTCCACAGACCGCCGCAAAGTAAACCGCCACGATCGTGTCGGCCCGCGTCTCGGGCGGCTCGTCGGCGGCGCGCTGCAGGGCCGCCACGCAATCCCGCAACAGCTCCGCATCGGGATACTTGATCAGGTGAAGCGCCACCAATGCGACTCCCGCGGAATTGCCGCGGGTCGGCGCGAGCAGTGTGCGGCCCTCGCGGCGCACCGCGTTCACGTCGCCTGCGACCGCGTAGCTGGCCAGCGCGAGTTTGGCCACATCGCGTCCGGTCAGCGACGCGCGCGCACCGCGCAACAACACGAGCGCCGACGTCGCATCGCCCAGGTCGATGAGGCCTTCGATCTGCTCGAAAGCCGCGAGCGGGAAACCCTCGACCGGCGGCGTCCAGGACAAAAGCCGGCGCGCCTCGTCCGGCGGTGCGCGTTGCACGCGCGTCTCGAGTTCCAACAGCGCCCGCACCCGTTCCGGCGCCTTCGACCGCGCCACCGCATCGAGCCAGTCCGGCCGCTTGAGTTCGCGCGCGGCAAAAATCAGCGCGTAGGTCCAGGGCGCCGGATCACCCGATCCGTCGGCGAGCTCGTGTTGCGCGAGCACGGCGACTCCCTCGAGTTCGCTGCGCGCGAGCAGGCTGTGCAGCCAGGCGTTGGCCGTCTCCGCGTGACGCTTGGGAAAATGGGCCAGCAAATCCGCATACGCACGGTCCACCAGATCGCGCCGCCATACTTGATAGAACTGCGCGAGGTTCATCCCGATCGCGTAGTTGCCCGGATTGATCTCCCGCGCCGTCAGCAGCGCCAGCGCGGCATCGCGCACCTGGCCTTTGGCCACCAGCGCCTGCGCTTTCGTCAGAAAGTAGTCCGCGCGAACTTCCCGCAGTTCTTTCCAAGCCGGCGGCCAGAAAACCTGCCGCAACGTCGCCCGATACCCGATCACCCGCCCCCCGCAATAAGCCGCGAGCCCCAGGAGCAGCACCGTCGTCAATGTCCCGATCCCGTAGCAGCCCAACGTCCGCCCCCAGAACGGCCGTACGCGCGCCGCGTCCACGCTGCAGACCCACGCGCCCTTCGCATTCTGCTTCAACAACGGGCAGACCCGCCGCGCAAATCGCGACCGGTCCCGCCAAAATGCCGCCGCCTCGCAGGCCGTTTCGAAGGCCTTGCCGGAGTCCGACGGATGCTGGCACGGTGCCTGCCCCCGCCGGCCCCGCAGGACAAATACCGACTTGCGCGCGTTCCAATACCACAACGCCCCGGCCATGCGCAATGTGTCGCCAACCCATCCTCTCATGCGGCAAGCAAGTTGGAACGTCCCACCGGATGCAACGTCGGAGGCACCCGCGCGTTCGCCCCGCGCCCGGCTTTCGCTCAATTCGCCGCGAGCCGTCTTCTGTCCCCCACCACGCGTTCGTCCGAGACGACGGAAGAATCGCCGATTCGCGTGGCTGTGAAACCAGCGCTTGACTTGCTTTCCGCGGATTAACACGTTCGCCGGCTCTCCCCTTCCGGGGTGGTAGCTCAGCTGGTTAGAGCGTCTGCCTGTCACGCAGAAGGTCGCGGGTTCGAGTCCCGTCCATCCCGCCAGTTTCAGAACCCGCTTTTCCTAAAAGAGAAGCGGGTTTTCTGTTTCAAAAAATGGCATTAGTGGCAACGAGAGTGGCAACGCGACTTCCACGATACCTTATCGTTCATCGTTGTTTTTTTTGCCGGCAATTGAAGTCCTGTTGAGGCGCAGTTGTCGCGGTGTGCTGCTCATCACAGTCCAGAAGTGTCGGGCGAGAAGGCTTGGCACCCAGAACGAATATCGGCTGGATCAACAAACGCGTCCATGCTGCTCACCGTCACGACGACACACCAGCCAGCCACCGACCTCGGTTACCTTCTGCGGAAGAACCCGGGCCGGCCGCAGTCGTTTACCCTCAACTTCGGAATCGCCTCGATTTTTTATCCCGAAGCGACGTCGGAACGCTGCACGTGTGCGTTACTGGTAGAAGTCGATCCCGTCGCGCTTGTCCGCCGCCGGCGCGGCCCGAGCGGTGAAGGCGGCGTTTTGGATCAGTATGTCAACGACCGGCCTTATGCGGCTTCGTCTTTTCTAAGCGTCGCCCTCGCGGAGGTCTTTGGCAGTGCACTGTCAGGCTCAAGCAAGGAACGTCCCGACCTTGTTCAGCAATCGATTCCCTTGCAGGTCGAGTTGCCCGTGGTGCCGTGCCGTGGCGGCGATACGGTCCTGAGGAGCCTCTTCGAGCCGCTTGGCTACACGGTCACATCGACACGTCTGCCGCTCGACGAGCGCTTCCCTGAATGGGGAGCAAGTCGGTATTTCCGGGTTAAATTGGAAGCGACCCTTCCGCTGCACATGCTGTTGAGCCACCTCTACGTGCTTCTTCCGGTGCTCGACAACGACAAGCATTACTGGGTAGCCGACGATGAAGTGCAAAAACTGTTGCGGCACGGCGAAGGCTGGCTCGCCGGTCACCCGCAAAAGGAGATGATTACTCGGCGCTACCTGAAGCACCAGCGCAGTCTTTTTACCGACGCGCTTGAGCAACTGCGCGACGAGAGCGATCCCGAGCCGGACGAGTCGGCGGCCGTGCGTGCCCAGGAAGAAGCCGATATTGAAAGGACTCTTAGCCTGAACGAGCAGCGGCTCGCGAGCGTTCTCGCTGCCCTCGTGGAGAGCCATGCGCAAAACGTGCTCGATCTTGGCTGCGGTGAAGGTCGGTTACTTCGCCTCCTCCTAAAAGAACGCCAATTGACGCGGATCGTTGGGCTCGATGTTTCCCACCGGGCTCTCGAAATTGCCACGGAGAATCTGAACCTCGATCGACTGCCCTCCGCGCTGCGCGAGAAAGTGCAATTGCTCCATGGTTCGCTGATGTATCGGGACCAGCGGCTGGCGGGTTTCGATGCGGCTGCCGTAGTCGAAGTAATCGAACACCTCGATCCGCCACGGCTGGCGGCGTTCGAGCGCGTTCTGTTCGAATTCGCAAAGCCCGGCACAATCGTGCTCACGACGCCTAATCGAGAATACAACGTGAAGTGGGAAACGTTGCCGGCTGGCACGTTTCGTCATCGTGACCATCGGTTCGAGTGGACACGTGAAGAATTCCAATCTTGGGCGCACAACGTCGCGGAGCGCTTTGGCTACAAAGTGCAGTTTAGGCCCGTGGGACCAGATGATCCCGTCGTTGGCTCGCCGACACAAATGGCGGTGTTTTCAAAGTGAAAATCACCATTCCAGAACTTTCACTCGTAGTGCTCGTCGGCGTTTCCGGTTCCGGCAAGAGCACCTTTGGCCGCAAATACTTCAAGCCAACGGAGGTGTTATCGTCTGATTTTTGCCGCGGGCTCGTTTCCGATGAGGAGAACAATCAGGCCGCCACCAAGGACGCTTTCGATGTCCTCCAGTTCATTGCACGGAAGCGGCTCGCGGCCGGCAAGCTGACCGTCGTTGACGCGACGAACGTTCAACCTGAGTCGCGGAAGGCTTACGTGCTACTCGCGCGTGAATTTCACTGCTTGCCCGTGGCAATCGTGCTGAACGTGCCAGAACGGTTGGCGCATGATCGTAATCGGGAGCGGCCGGACCGTGACTTCGGCCCGCATGTCGTCCGCCAGCAGCGGGAACAACTGAATCGCTCAATGCGAAACCTGGAGCGTGAAGGTTTTCGTCACGTGTTCATTTTACGCTCACCGGAGGAAATCGAGGCGGTAACGATTGAGCGCCAGCCGCTTTGGAACAACCTGAAGCATGAGACCGGCCCGTTCGATATCATCGGCGACGTGCATGGTTGCTACGACGAGCTCACGGACTTGCTGACTACACTCGGCTATTCCGTCGCCGAGGGTTCGTTCAAAGTCTCAGCTCCTGTCGGCCGTAAACTCGTATTTGTCGGCGACCTCGTCGACCGCGGACCGAAAATCCCTGAAGTGCTGAAGCTGGTGATGCAGGCTGTCGCCGATGGCGTCGCGCTTTGTGTGCCCGGCAATCATGATGTAAAGCTGATGCGCAAGCTGCGCGGTCGTGACGTGCAAGTCACCCACGGCTTGGCGGATTCGCTGGCCCAACTCGCAAACGAGCCAGAGGAATTTCGCACGCAGGTGGCGGATTTCATCGACGACTTGGTTAGCCATTACGTCCTCGACGGCGGCCGGCTGGTCGTAGCCCACGCAGGCATGAAAGAGTCGATGCAAGGCCGCGGTTCGGGCGCTGTCCGCGACTTCGCGCTGTTCGGCGAAACAACCGGTGAAACCGATGAGTTTGGGCTACCCGTCCGTTACAACTGGGCCGCGGAGTATCGCGGACCGGCCATGGTTGTCTACGGGCACACGCCGGTCCCCCAGCCAGAATGGTTAAACCGGACGCTAAACATCGACACCGGCTGCGTTTTTGGTGGCAAGCTCACGGCGCTGCGCTATCCCGAAAAGGAAATCGTATCGGTTTCCGCGCGCCAGACCTATGCCGAGCCGAAACGACCATTTCTGACGCCGGATTTGCCGACGACGGCGCTCGATGCGCAGCAGCAGCATGACGATCTGCTCGACTTGGCGGACGTGAATGGAAAGCGGATCATTGAAACCCGGCTCCATCGCACCGTCACGATCCGCGAGGAAAACGCGACCGCGGCGCTGGAGGTGATGAGTCGTTTCGCGGCGAATCCCAAATGGCTTATTTATCTACCGCCGACCATGTCTCCAAGTGAGACGAGCAAGCAACAAGGTCTGCTAGAACACCCGGCGGAGGCATTCGGCTATTATCGGAACGAAGGCGTGGAACGTGTGATGTGCGAGGAAAAGCACATGGGATCGCGCGCCGTGGTTGTCATCTGTCGCGATCCGAACGCTGCCCGGAAGCGTTTCGGTGTCGTCGCGGACGAGATCGGCATCTGCTACACGAGGACCGGCCGGCGCTTCTTTGATGATGCCGGCCTGGAGCGCGGGTTTCTCGAGCGCGTGCGCGACTCGATCAGCGCTGCCACACTTTGGGATGAGTTCAAGACGGATTGGTTCTGCCTCGACTGCGAGCTGATGCCATGGTCCGCCAAGGCGCAGGCGTTGTTGCAGGAGCAATATGCGCCCGTCGGCGCGGCGGCAGAGGGCATGCTCGGCGAGGCCGTCAGGCTGTTGCACCAAGCCAGCGGGCGCGGCCTCGATCTTGCGGGGCTGGCGCAGCGAACCTCAGCACGTCGTGCGATGGCAGCACAATACGTCGCGGCTTACGGCCGATACTGCTGGTCTGTGAAATCGGTCGATGATCTCAAGGTTGCGCCATTTCACCTGCTTGCATCGGAAGGCCAGGTTCACATCGACAAGCCGCACGACTGGCACATGCAGACGCTCGCAAAGCTCTCGGGCGGGATTCTCATCGCGACGCGACACCAGCAAATTGACCTGGCTAACGAAGCGAGTGTCGAATCCGGCATTCAATGGTGGGAGCAACTGACCGCCAGCGGCGGCGAAGGCATGGTCGTAAAGCCGCTGGACTTCGTTGCGCGCAGCCGGCGCGGTCTACTTCAACCCGCCGTGAAGTGTCGCGGGCCAGAATACCTACGCATCATCTATGGTCCTGAATACTCGGCTCCCGAGAATTTGGACCGTCTGCGTGCCCGTGGCCTGCAAACCAAGCGTTCGCTGGCGCTACGTGAGTTTGCGCTCGGGGTCGAGGGACTCGAAAGATTCATCCGCCGCGAGCCACTGCGCCGTGTGCATGAGTGTGTGTTCGGTGTGTTGGCGCTCGAAAGCGAGCCGGTCGATCCTCGGTTGTAGCCTGCGACGACCGACGACCGGCCCTTTGTGCCGCAAGCTCGGGTCAGGAAACTTTGGCGACAGCTCGCGTCAAAAGGAGCGGATGCCCGTGAGCCGATTTCAACCAGTGGATTCGCTCATCCGCGGGCAGAACCGAGGAAGCATAGAGGATCGCTCGATGCGCCCAAGGCCCGTAGTTCATCCAAGTCTCCTTCTTCTCTCGAACCCAATCACTGACGTTGTATGCCTTAGCCACGAGGGCGGCCATTCTGTCACGGAGTAGTGGATGACTACCTTCCGCAATCCGGAGTGCATCGGCGGCGCTGGCAAATGCGGGTTTCCGGCAAAACGCTTCAATTATCCAAAGGCGCACGATCGGCAGGAATTTGTAATGCGATTCGTCTGCGAGCGCCCGTAACGCGTGGCCGACCCGCTCCATGTCTTTTGGTCCAGATGCCTTGATGAGAAACGTAACGGTGTCCCGGATCACAGGAATCATCAGTGGCATTTTTTTAAGAAGGTCGTCCAAGAACACGCGCGTTCGAAGTTTTGCCGCTCGGCGCAAGACATACTTTGCCAATCCAACGGAGAGGCGATCATTCTGGACCGCGCGCAGAAACAGGTCGCGCAAAGATTGAAGGTCAATCTGGGCCTCGTCATCTTCGTCTATCGGCCAAGCGTCGTCAGTGTCGTAATCCGAGAGTTTAGCATCTTTAAGAAAATCCTGGATGCGCTCACGCTTCGCCTCGATTTCGAGTTCTTCAGGATCGAGCATCTCTTCTTTGGTAAAGGTCGGAACGTCAAAAATTCGAGTTTTCCCCTGCTGTAAACTCAACCGGTGTGCGGTGAACAGGTATTCACTGAGATCGTGTAGCGCGAACTCGGCTTCTTCCGCCGTCTTGCAGAAAATGCGGAAATCATCGACGTAACGGGTATGGACGTATCCCTTCCTAGCCAGCGCCGCATCGACATCCGACAAGCAGGCCTCCGCGAGCAAAATTCCCGATGACGGACCCACAGGAATACCCTTACTATGGTGCAGCGAATTAAGCCGACTTAAGAACTCTTCGATATTTTTGCTCCGTCCGTGTTCGACCCCAGCTTTGCTCAAAGCATTCTGGATTCTATGATGGCTCGCCTGCGTATAGTAGTCAGCGATGTCGGCGCAGAGGATGAATTTGAAGCTGTTGGTAGCGACTAACTCTGCCGCCTTAGCGTGAAAATCCTTCCAACCGCTATCCGGAGAAAATAGTTGGCCGTCAGGTTTTATGTCGGCGCGATACGCACAATCAACGCGGTCGGCCTTTGGCCGCCGATAGGCCTCAATCAAGGGCGTGGCTTCATAGACTGCGGCAGTAAGTAAAATCGTGTCGAGCGGGTCCAACTGCGTAATCGCTCGATACCCCGTGTTGCTCTTCGGTAGCATCAACTTGATCGCTGGAGAAAGTTCGTGGTTGCCCAAATCACAATCTGAGAGGCTGGCAAGCAGTGGCGTCCAATACGCTTTAATGACTTCGTATTCGAAAGGGATCGGAAAAAGATCCGTGTCTCCGTATCGCTGAATATGAGTTAGCGCCCAACTCAGTGAATCGCCCTTAAGTTTGTCGGGAGCGGCGTCGGGCGAAGACATTTCCGACGAATATCTCGGCTTCGCGTCCAAGCAAGAGGATAGGGTCAATTGCGACGCGCCTTCACTACACGCGCATGCGCGCCATCGTCATCTGAGACTCTCGGCGCGCGTGCGGTTCTTGGTCCCGGCTCGCTTCGCCCCGGACATCCGACTCCCGCAGCTCGATTTTGCAGATGCACACCCGGTGCTTGCTGAGCGTCGGGGGTGGGACGTAGTCCGCCGGCAGCTCCCACACCTTGGCGAGATCGTGATTGTTGAGGTGGTCCCACAATTCGGCCAGATTCAGACCGTGGAGCACGATCTCGCGCTCGCCGAACGAAAGCACAAGGTCGCCGTTTTCCTCAAGCGTGCATTCGGTGAATCGTGCCCAAGGAAACCCACACCGCACGCCGTTGCGCCACGTGACCGAAAGCATCTCAGTGAAGCCGCCGCCGATTTCATGGCTCGGGGTGTAGCCCTCGGCAGCCCATTCTTTTTCCCTCAATTCGCGTAAGCTCATAGATGATGACGGATCGATTGCTGTTGTCTCTGCCGTGCCTGGAATTCAATCGCGTAGCGCTGGGCCTGTTGCTGGCGCATCCGCCGCGCCATTGCCTCGCGCTGGGTTGGCACTGGTGGGCGCTTGTCTTCCAGCGCTAGCTCACGCGTGCCGCTCCGCTGGATGTTCTCGCGCAACGCCGATTTGTTTGGGGTTAGCACGACGACGCGCCGCCGCCCGCGCGAGATGCTCACATACCACTGCTCCCGGTTTGTCGCCGCCCGGTTGCCGGCATCCGCGACAATCACGGTGTCGGCCGTCTTGCCCTGTGACGCGTAGGACGTGACCGCGTAGCCGCGCACAAGCAGCCGTTGCGACGGAGCGAGCGTCTTTGTCTCGCCGCGCTCACCGGTGACGACGAGCGCTCCCGTGGGCTCGGCGCGCGTCACGGTGACCAACTCCCCATTGTGCAACCATGCGCCCTCGACGCTGCGGCCGTTGGCCTTGAGTTGGAGTCGGTCGCCGGGCGCAATCTCGATGTCGGCACGCTTCACGACCGCGAAACGGTCGGCGTAGCGAAAGCTCACCGCCGAGCGTCGGCCGTCTTTGACGACGACGATCCCCCGCTCGTTGGCTTCGGCGACATCGCACACGTCGCCTTTCATGTGGCGTCCATAACGGTTCAGAAAAATCACCGCCTGACCGGCCTCGTAAAATCGAGCATCCCGCTTTTGGGCGTCGCTGCGATCCACCGGCTGGAACGTAGGGAGCGTTTGACCGTCGCCGATTTTGCCCGCCACCCGCAATGCCTCGCGGATTGCGTCGTTGGCGGCGTGAACTTCGCCCCAGGTCTGGGCCACGACCAATGGACGTTCCCCGCGCTGCAACGCCGTGAGATATTCGCCCGCAATGGCCGCGTGCCGGGGTTCGTCAGGCAGCTCACGGATGCAGCCGAGTTTTTGCAGCCGGTCGAAAGACTGTTGGATTTTGCCGTTGGCGGCTTCCTTTACTGCGGATCGGTATTGGCGAATCAGTCGTTTCTCCTCCCGCGTGCTGGCCAGCTCAGGATTTTGCCGGCGAATTGTTCGCAACGTTGCGACATTCTTCCGCGGAATATGCTGCTCGATCCAACGCAGCGCGTCGCCCGCGGCGACCGCGCCATGCTGCCGCGTGTCGCCGGAAACAATGAGACGCCCTTGGACGGGTTGCAGCGCTCGCATCAGCTCGCGCATGTCACGCACGCCGACCTGTCCCGCCTCATCGAGGATCACCACGCAGCACGGCGGAAACTGTTTCACCGTGAGTGCGTGGGCCAGAGTCTGGGCACGCACGCCGGCGCTTTCCAAGTCCTGCACCTGCTGGCGCTGGGGCGCGAGGACCAGCACCGGGCGCTTGCTCTTACTGATCGCCGCCTCGATTTCCGCTAGCGTGTGACTTTTCCCGGTGCCAGCCCCACCGCGAAAAAGCGTCACGAAATCATGACTCGCTAGAATTTTTTGGGCCGCGCGCGCCTGTTCGGCCGAAAGGCCAGGGGCGGCCGCGTAGTCAGCGCGAAAAGGGTAAAACGCGTTCATCCCTCGTTGCACCGCCCGAACGATCTCGCCCTCGCTCTCGGCCGCATCCGGTGCGGCGAGTTTGTTCGGTTCGTTCCGCGGATGAAAATAGCCCCGTCCCGCAATCGCATGGTCCACGTCGGCCAGATCGAAATTTCCGCCGCGCCCGCGTGCGAGTGCTACCGACTTCAGTTCATAGTCATTCACCACCGACCGGCGCGCGAAGAGATGCTCGTCGGCCCACGCCACCACCGCGCGCACGTCGGCCGTTTGGGTTTGCGCCTCGCGTTCGGCGGGCCGTCCTAGATTTTCCAGCGCCTTGCGTTCCTCGGAAGCGAGTTGCTGTTTCCAGTGCGCCCGCAGTTCGTCGGCCCGGAAGTCTTTAATTTTTCGCTGCCGCCGCTCGTGCGCCACGCGCGACCGCAGTTCATCAATGTTCCCATCGTATCCCTGCGCGCACTGGCGTTGCACCTCGGCATCGATTTGCTCGTGGCGCTTCGAAAAGCACGTGATGACGCTGCGATGAACGCCCTTGATCTCAAAATCGCGCGCGTTGTTTTCGATTTCGTAGCCCAGCGCGTGCAGCCCGCGGCTCAATTCGTGGTAATACAGATTTTCCGCGAACTTCTGAGCCCGATACATGCCCTCCGTCTGAAGTGCCTTCCAGCGACCCTCGGCAGGATCGAAAGTCGCGTTAAAGACGACGCAATGGGTGTGCAAGTGAGGATCTAGCTCGCGACTCGTCTCGTGACGGAAGCACGCGGCGACGATGTTGCCCGTGGAACGCGTGCCTTGAGCCCCGGCCTTGCGGACGCGCGTCCCGGAAAATTTTTCCAGCTCCGCTAACGCGAGACGGACTGCCCGGTCGTGCAGCTCGACGATACGCTTGTCCTCGCAGAGCGCTACAATCGAAACGCTCTTCGGCGGACTGATGGTGAAGTCATGGAAGACCCGCCGATTCGACCGACGCTCTCCGTTTTCATGGCGGACGGTGTTGAGTCGTTGAGTCAGCCGGGCGCCGGTGACGGGATTCTGTCCTTCGCACAGCGCAAAAAAATCTTTCTCTGTCACGACACCGGTGAGGCCGAGGCTCTTCGCGGCTTCTCCGATCCACTCGCCCGCGACGCTCTGATCTTCGGAGTAGTAATCGCCGACACGCAGATGCGCGCGATGATACTCCTTCGCATTCCGCAGGCTCAACTGTGGTTTCACTCTCAGCATCATGTCCCCCTACACTAGGCGCAGATTCCAACGCAGAATTCGCATCGCGAATTCGCGAAGTCTCGCGACAAAGCGCGACACCGAGACATGCATTACTCGCCGAAGTGCAACCCGTTTCCCCTCTGAAAACGCAGCGGTTGCATAAGTATGATTCGAGCGCGCTTTCAGTCGAAACGCATGCGCGTTTCGTTTTATCAGCAGAACGCCTTACCCCTTACGAGAATCGTAGCGAATCGGTGGCGCTGATACGCCACCAGTAAACAACAGTGAACAGCGCCGCAAACGGCGGCGAATTTCACTTGCGAAATTCTTTTCCGAGCGTCGCGAATGAACGCTCGCGCACTCGCGCTCGCGTTCCCTCGCGAAAACGGACTGATGCAGGCAGGCTACGGGACAGCGCACGCTCCGACTTTGCTGCGGTGCGCCGACCCGTGGCACGCCCGCCGAGATGGACACACCGTGTGTCCACGTCGCCGAATTTCGGCGTAAACGCGGCGGCTCGGCTGCGCCTCGGGGGTGTCCGCCGCGTCAAAAGCGGGGCGCTCGCCGCCGCCCCCGCGCCCCCTGGCTCGGGGCAACTAATAAGAAAGCAAAGCTTCGCACGCTCCGGGGCGCGGGGTGGGCGCAAGAATGGGATCTGCCGCTCGATATCACGCTGATCCTATTTTGTTCGGTTGAATCGTGCGAAGATGTGTGAGCGATGAAAACTGAATCGAATCCAATCTTTGACACAGGTGTGTCACTAACGGGCACCGGTGCGTCGAACGACACGCCGTGTGTCGCCGACGCTCTCTACTGCGATTGCAGTAGGCGGGGCGCAGCCATCTACGACGATTTAAGTAGAGGCACGGCCTTGTCGGGCATTGACGCCAAGGCAAACGGTAGGAGCGAAAGGAACGCAAATGAACCTGGATGCATTGGACCTCACAGATCGCAACTACCCCAAACGGGGTAGAGATACTGCCCCAAACTCGGTAGGCGCGCGCGATTGTCCCGCGCATGGACAGACATGAACAGTAGCAATGAAAGGAATAATCATGAACTCAGAACCATTCAATCCACCGAACAACGGGACCGCATTGCACCAGGTCGAATTCTTCCGGCTGCCGGCGCCGGGGAAACGCGATCCGCACTTCGGGCTCTCGCGCGGTTGGTATTACAAGGCGCATGCGGCCGGCGAAATCAGGCTGGTCGCCGTCCGGCAGCGTGGCGCCCTCCGCGGCGTGCGACTCGTCGCTTATGATTCGGTCTGCGCCTACATCCGGCGGGCGGCCCAGACGACGCCGGTTGCGTCGCTCTTGACCGATCAGGGCACCGCCCAGCAAATTTGAGCCAATGTCTGCGATTCTCACAGTTCGACTGACCAAAGAGGAGCAGCTTATCCTTGCCGAACGTGCCAAACGATCGGCGATGAAAGAAGCGGCATTCGTGCGGAAGTTGATCCGGGGCGAGGAAATCACGACTGGGGCCGATGTCGTGGCGTGGGCCGACCGCCACGCGGGCGACGTTCGATTGCGCATTAAGCCGCGCAAGTGACGAGCCTCGGGCCGGCGATTGCCGGGCTTGCCTGCCGCGCACAGTTGTGCTTCTTTTGTGTCATGTCAGCAACAGCCATCCTCCGCACCCGAATCGACCCGCGCCGCAAGGCTCGCGTGGAAAAGATTCTCGACCAACTCGGTATGACTTCGACGCAGGCGGTGAACATGTTTTTCGCCCAAATCGAGCGCCGCAAGGCCATCCCTTTCCCAGTCGCGGTCGAAGACAACAGCGACATCGCGCCGCCGATTGAGCACGTTGCCAAGGTTTGGGGCGACCTCGATCAGGCGGACTTTTCGCATCTGGACAAACGATGAGCCCGCTTCCCGGCGAACTCTTTCTCGTCGATCTTGGAATGGTGGGCAAGGTTCGGCCCGCCGTTGTCCTTTCGCGGGAAGACCCGGACTCTCCCAGGGCGCTGGCGATTTGCGCGCCGCTGACGACCGAAAATCGCGGATCGGACTACGAAGTGGCGATCGGAAAGCTAAAGTTTCTTGATCGGGAGTCGTGGGTGAACGTCCAAGGACTGATGAGTATCGGCCACGAAAAACTGATTCGCCGGTTGGGCCGACTGACGGCCCCGCAGATGGAGCAGATCAAGACGGCGCTACGTTTCGCGCTCGACCTTTGAGCCCTTCGGTTTTTTCGACGAAGGCAGCGCGGTAACATCGGGCAGCTTGGAAAGGGCTTTGCGCTTCGAGGTCTCGTCAATGTGGGTGTAATGCCGGGAAATCGCGGCGCTCTCGTGCCCGATAATATCGCGAGCTACGGCCTCAGAAACGCCAGCGTTTTTGAGCAAGGACGTGGCGGTGTGGCGCAACGAGTGGAACGTGACCTCGCTACGCGCCCGCGGAGCGTCGCGGCCTTTGCCCTGCGGTTTCCATTTTGGCGGACGAGGAAGGGCAAGGCCGGCCGCAACGAGCAGATCGTGGAATTGCTGGCTAAGCGCGGACATGTCGCGGTTGGCCGTCGCGATCTTGAACGGACCGGGAAAAAGCGGTGCGCGGGGATCGTCGCCAGCGGAAAGCGTTTCGAGATGGCGTCGCAGGGGGCGCGCAATCGGGATGACCTGCCGGCGCCCCGTCTTGCTCGTGGCGAAGCGAAATTCATCCCGCTGAAGGTCTACGTTCGCCCACGTCAGCGAAGCGATGTCCTTGAGCCGCTGGCCGGTGTAGAGTGCAGCGAGGATCATTCCGCGCCATTCCTCGGAGGCGACATTCAGCAACGTCTTCAATTCGTCCATCGTGAAGGGACGCCGATCTCCCTCGACGGCTTTCAGGGTCTGCACTTTCGCCGCGGGGTTCTCGGGGACGAAACCATCACGCCAAGCCGTTTGGAAGAGGTTGCGAATGACCTTCAGCTTGTTGTTCGCGGTGCGTGGCGTGGACTTCCCGGAGGTCTTGTCGCGCCACGCGGCGACCAGCGACGGCGTGACGTAGTGGATCGGCTGCGTCGCCTTGTCGCCGAGCCAGTCGCGAAACTCTTTTGTCGTATGCTCGTAAAACTTAGCCGTTACCCAAGTGATTTCACCCCGTTTACGAGCCATCCATTGGCCAATGTAAACGGCCACGGTTGGAGATTCGAGCGGCGCGCCATGAATCACCTCGTGGATGTCGGACAGGACGCGGCGTGCCTGCGCCTCAGTCAACCGCCGCCGCGCGGCCTCTTCCCACTCAGTGACAATCCTCAACGCTTCGCGTCGATTGCCGGTTTTCGTGCTGCGCTGCGTGCGCCGTCCATCGGGTAGCGTGAAGCAACCGAACCAAAAGGGCGAACGTGGCTTTCTACGGAGTGCAGGCATTGGTTTTTGTCCCGATTTAGTGGCAACGCCAGTGGCAACGACCACAACCACTTTTTACTGTTCCCTGTGTTCATTTACCTATGAGAAATTTTTTCTCAGAGGCTGGGGAAGTTTTCGCGGGTTCGAGTCCCGTCCATCCCGCCATTTCTCGGCGAAATCCTGGTAGTGGAGTCGATTCTAAATGGTAGCGGCGGCTCCGCGCCCGCACGCCACCGGCCAGCCCCCGATCACCGCATCGGGTTCCGCTCCAATTGCCGCCCTGCCTCCGCGGTGGTTGATTGTTCGGTCATGACCACTGCCACTCTACACAAGACCAATCCCGCCAAGGCCCGGGCCTATTTTCAGGACAAGATCGACTTCACGACCGGCCCGATCGAGCTCGAGCGCGAGCTCGGCAGCGACGAGATCAACATCGTCGATGTCCGCGCCGCCGAAGATTACGAGAAGGGCCACATCCCGGGCGCGAAAAGCCTGCCCAAGGATCGCTGGTCGACGATGGATGGCCTCGAGCGCGACAAACTCAACGTCCTCTACTGCTACTCGCAGGTATGTCATCTTGCGGCCAACGCCGCCGTTCAGTTTGCCGGCGCCGGTTATTCCGTGATGGAGCTCGAGGGCGGATTTGGGACGTGGAAGGATTTCGGTCTTCGCACCGAAACCTGAGCCGGCTTGCTCCAACCGCGGGTTTGTCCCGTCACGACCGCCGCCGCGCCATCAAGGCGCGGCGTCGTCGGTCGCGTTCCGGGAACGCCACGCCAGGAACCCGCCGATCCCAAACGTGGCGACCGCAATCGCGATGATTTCCCCGGCGTGACCTGCGCTGCTGGCGGGAATCAGCAGCAGCAGGACTCCGCTGCCGATCGCCATGCCGAACAAGCCGACCACCCGGAGCTGCCGGCCGTCGCTCGGAGCTCCGATCTCCGCCGCAAAATCCACCGGCCGGTTCCGCCGTCCAAAAAACTCCCGCTCCCGCTCGATCGCCGCCGCATCCATCCGCAGCAGCATCTGCGCGAGGAAGAACGTCGTTGCGCTCACCGTCACCACCGCGCCGACCTGCTCGTGAAACACCCACGGCTGCACGCCCGTCACGAGCGGCGCCAGGTAGATCGAGAGCGAAACGACGAATCCCGCCACCACGGCGATGTAAGGCGTCAGCGTGGGGACGCGTCGCACGAACAATCCCAGCATCAGCGGCGTGGCCAGCGGCGCGCCGATCGTCGCCATCACGTCCATGAGGATCTTGAAAATTCCGCCGCGCCCATAATTCGCCATCGCGAGCGCCGAGCCGATCGTCGCCACCGCGCAAAGCAGGTTGACGAATTTCCCGAGGTAAAACCGCGCCCGGCCCTCGAGCGGACGCAGCCCCACGAGCCGCGCCGCCGCGGGATGGATGTTTTCCGTGATGTTGCCGGCGAGCGACGTGAGCCCGACGTCGAGCGCGCTCATCGTCGCGGCGCACATGCCGACCAGCACCAGCCCGACCAGTCCCGACGGCAGGAGATGAATGGCGATCGCGGCATATGCGCCCTCCGCCGGCTTGGCCAGCGGCATCGCGAGCACCTCGTTCGCGATCAGCAGCCGCGCGGTCATCGGCGGGATGAACCAGACCAGCAGGCCGACGCCGAAAAGGCACGCCGCGAGCGTCGCCGCGCGCCGCGCGTCCCGGCCGTCTTTCACGGCGAGAAACTTGAAGCCGTTGTTCATCGAGTTCGCGATGACGATGATGTTCACATACCAGGCGAGAAAGAACGCAGGGCTGAACCACGACGGATCGATGCCGTCGATCCGGTGCAGCACCGCCGCCGATTTGAACGGGGCGAACGCCTCCGCCAGCCCGGCGTGCCGGATCGCCGCCAGCATGCCGGTGAACCCGCCCAGCTTCCACCAGCACACGCCGGCCAGCAGCACCGAGATCGGCATCAGCAGGAGCATTTTCAAAAAATCCGCCGCCAGCACGGCCCACGCCCCGCTCAGCGCCGCGTAAAACAGGACGACAAAACCCAGGACGACGATCGTCGCGTTGACGTCCACGCTCAACAGGGTGGACGTGAAAATCGCCAGGCCGTAAAGCTGCACCCCCGTGTAGAGCGGCGCCGTCACCATCCCGAGCCACGCGGCAAACTGCTCCATGCCCGCGCCGAAACGCAGCCGGATCAGGTCGGCGCCCGTCACGCAGCGGAGCTGCCGGAACCACGCGGCCGTGACCGCCGCGTTCAGCGCGAACGCCAGCACGTTCGAAACAAACATCACCGGCAGGCTCCAGCCGACCTGGAACGCCGCCCCCGCCGCACCGGTGAACGTCCACGCGCTGAACGTCGCCATGAAGATGCTGCCGCCGACCAGCCACCACGCCGCCTTGCCGCCCGCGCGAAAGTAGTCGCTCGTGTTCGAACTGAAGCGGCGGAACACGAGGCCGACCACGATCAGCGTGAGCAGGAACCCGGCGATCACCGCGAAGATCGTCGTCCGGTCCGCCACCACCGGCGGGGCCGCCGGAATGGACGGAGCCGCGTGCAGCGCCGTCGCGGCGGCGAAGATCCGAGGCAGCATGATGAAATTCTCCGGGGTCGCGCGCTCAGTGCGTGTCGAACACCGCCTGGATCTTCGCGAGGTGCGCCCGCACCGCCGTTTTCTCCGCCTCGGTCGGATGCGCCGGATCCTTCGCCGGCGGCGGATCGCCGTAGCGCAGCAAACACGCCATCAGCAGCACGCGCGCCTTGTTCGCGTTGAGGTTGCTGCCCTCGACCGTGAGGTTCTCCTCGACCTCGCCGAGCGTCGTTCCCGGGTTGCCGCGCGAAACTTTCACGACGACGACGCCCACCATCGCCGCCTCGTCGAGCGCGAGCGCGTCGTGCCGGTCGAAGTGCCCCGCGAGCGGCGCCACGCACACGAGGCCGCACAAGGGCGACTCACCGAGGTCGCGCGCGATCGCCGAGCGCACGCGCGACCCCACCGGATCGGGCGTGCCCGGCGGATTGGAGGTCATCCACGAATTGAAATCCAGCAGCTCGACCTCCGGGATCGCCGCCCCGCGCAGGTGACCGGTCTCGTCCTTCACCGTCACATCCGTCCGCTCGATGTGTCCGTCAGCGGCCCGCTGCAGGCCGGGCACGTTCGCCGGCAGCGCCGAATACCGCACGTCCGAGCTGCGGCCGTGGCGATTCAGCGGGAGAAACGCCAGCTTCATGCCCTGCGTCGTGCCGATCACGCCGCCGCTGCCGCCGAGCGTGCCGAAGCCGCCCGGCCGCGGCGCTTCCTTGATCGCTTCGCGCGCCGCCGTGATCCGCTGGTCCTGCACGACGACGTCGCCGACGCGGTTGTGTCCGTCCGCATCGCGCCACACGTCGGACAGGACAAAGTCCACCGCATCCACGATCGTCGCCGGGCCGTCGTTCGAGAGCATCCGGTTGGGCCGGTTCGCGATCACGCCGACGATCGGTGCATCGGTATCGATCACGAGGTTGAACCAGTAGATCGTGTCCTCGACCCGTGGGCTGCCCTCCAGCCAGAGCGCGCCGCGATACTTGCGGGTCGCGAGCGCGTCCTGCACGTCGTTCGTGATCTTCGCGAGCGTCGCGCGACTCGGATCGAAATTGTTCCGCGTCGCCTCCGCGCCTTTGTAGGTGTAGGGAAAATAGTCCACGCCCGCCTTCTCCGGCGGAATATCGCCGGCACCGGTGTCGGTGCGCTCCGCCGCCGGCAAGCCGTGCACGTAGCCCGCGGGCGGCGCGGGACGGTAGAAATCAAAACGCGCGCGGCCGAAAATGTTTCCCGTCGTCTCCGCACCCATCCGCTCGATCTCCTCGAAGAGCCGCGACGCATCCGGATAAAACGGCTGGCGGATCCGGCCTTCCGCGCCTGGCGCCGGCTCCCAATCCTCCCACGCGCTGCCGTCGGCGCGCCGGCCCATGTAGGGCAGCGGATAAAGCCCGTCCTCCGGCCGCAACTCGATCTGGTAAACGGGCCGGTCGCCCGGGCCTGTCTTCTCCTTGTGAAACGCGTTCTTCGCGTCGAGGTAGCCGTCGGGCGGCGCAAAAAGATCCGCCGCGTCGCGATCGAGCGGCAGCGCGCTGAACTGGTCCACATACACCGTCACCGGCGCCGCGAGCCGCTGGAACGTGAGCTGGTCCTCCACGACTTCGCGCCCGTGCCAGTCGCGCAGCGGCGGCAGGCCGAATTTTTTCCGGGCCTTCTCGCTCGTGCGCGGCCCCATCAGCGTGTTCAGCACCGTCGCCGTCGGCCCCGCGAACACGGCGATTTTCGGCCGCGAGTCGTCGGCCACTGTCTCCTTCGGCGCGGTCGCCGCCGGTGCGGCGACGGCCCTCGTCGCGAACGTCGCGCCGGCGATCACGACCACCGCCGCAACAAACCGCGGACGCGGCTTGGCCACGCCCGCGCGCACCGGCGGCAACGCGCCGGAACGCAGCTCGCCACGGCGTTTCGTCGTCCGATGGAAACGGGATAGGATTGCCATCATACTTTCAGCATAGGCCCGGGGCCGGCCCGGCGTGAGGACTTTCTCGGCACAAATGAGCACGGCGTCGACATTGTTCGGCGGCCCAGGTCGATTCCGGGCCGCGCGTGTCGAAATAATCCTGTGCGACCCGAATTAATCCTCACACCATTGCGCGCCCGCCGATAAAATCATTGCATCCTTTTTCGTGACACCCGTGCTTCACCCGCCGATTCGCATCGCTGTCGTTGGCGCCGGCCATCACAGCCGGGCGTTCCATTTGCCCGCGCTGTCCCACTTCGACCGCCAGCATCCCGGGAGCGTGATCCGCGCCGCGCTGGTTGATTCCAATCTCGCCACCGCCACCGCCGCCGCGGCGGAATTCGGCTTCGAGGCGGCCTATGCCAGCGCGGACGAGATGCTCGCCGCGGCCCGGCCCGAAGCGTGCCTGGTGATCACACCGGTCGAGCTCAACGCCGCCATCGCCACGCAGCTCGCGCGCGACAGCTTGCCGTTGTTGATGGAAAAACCGCCGGGCGCGTCGATCGTCGAGGCGAGAAAGCTCGTCGCGGATCTGGCGGCCGTCGACGCCCGCGTGATGGTCAGCATGAACCGCCGTTTCGATCCGCTCCTGCGCGCCGCGCTCGACTGGATCGGCCCGCGTCCGATCCGGCAGGTGAAGGCGACGATGGCCCGCCAGGCGCGCACCGAGCCGAAGTTCGTCGAACACACCGGGCTCCACGTCGTCGACGCCGTGCGCGCGATCGGTGGCGAGGTCGCGTCCTGTCGCCCGAGCCGCCAAAACGGCCACGGCGGCGAATGGTTTCAGGCCGAGCTGGCCTTCGCCGGCGGCGTGACGGCGCTGGTCGATCTCATGCCGAGGGCCGGGGCCAACTCCGAATTTTTGAAAATTCTCGGCGACGATTTTCGCGTGGAAATTCGCAGCGCCGAGTTCGACCGCGGCGGCTGGCGCGCGTGGCTCGGCGGCCGTCTCGAAAAAGACGAAACCCTGCCGCGATCGACGCCGATGTTTTTTGCGAACGGCACCTTCGCCGAAACCGAGGCCTTCATCCGCGCGTTGCGCACGGGCCGCGGATTCTCGCCCACGCCGGCCGACGTGCTGCCGGCGATGGAAATCTGCCACCAGATGGAGGCGGCGCGATCCGCCAAACTCATTTCATGAAAACCACCGGTCCCTTTCATCCGCTTCACGCCGCGCTGGCGGCCCTCGCGCTGCTCGCCTTCGGCAGCTTCGCGCCGGCTGCCGTGATTCACGTCACTCGCGGCGACAACCTGCAGGCGAAGATCGATGCCGCGAAGGGCGGCGATGTCCTGCTGCTCGGAACCGGCACTTATCACGGTTTCAAATTCTCCGACCGCCACTTCACCGCCGAGGCGCCGCTCGTCCTCAAGGCCGCGCCTGGCGCGCATCCCGTCATCCGCGGCGCGAACTACGACGAGGACCATCTCGCGGAAATGAGCCGGTCGAGTTACGTCGTGCTCGACGGCTTGGAAATGATCGGCGGCAACCGGCCGGTTTACTGCCAGGACGTCGACCACTTCATCTTTATCAATCTCACGATTCACGACACCGGCCAGGAGATCATCCACATTCGGGGAACCTCGCGCTACGTCGACATCCGCGACTGCCGGCTCTACGACACCGGCCACAAACATCCCCAGTGGTCCGAGGGCGTTTATATCGGCCAAGGCAGCCCGCCGTTCGAGAACGTCGAGCATGTCTGGATCGAGGGCAACGACATCTCCCGCACCGGCCATTCCGAGGGCATCAACATCAAATGCCGCAGCTATCACGTCACGATCCGCGGCAACAAGGTCCACGACATCGCGCCCGGCACCGCGACCCAATACAACGAGTCCGGGATCAGCTGCGAGGCCGCCGACCTCGCCTTCAAGCCCGGCGTCGATCCCGATATCTGGATCGAAGGCAACGAAATCTCCCGCGTCGCCTACGGCCGCTGGGCGAACGGCCTTCAACCCTCGACGATGGGCCCGCGCGTGGTTCGCAATCGCATCCACGACTGCCAGCAGTTCGGGATCGAGTTCAACGACTACCTCAGCGGCCCCGGCATGTTCACCACGATCCTCTGGCAAAACCTGATCGAGGACTGCCGCGACGGCGCATTCAACTCCACCACCCTGCCCCACGAATTCAAAGATCCCGGTCCGAATCCAAATCAGCCGCAGGCGTGGTATGCGACGCCCGCGGCCGGGTCCGCGGCGCCGTCGAATTAGCGGCCGTTTCCCGTCCCGGGTCCGACAAACGCCGCCAGCAGCCGGACGTAGCATGCCTGATAGTAAATCGCCGGCTCGGTGAGCTCATAGCCGCGAACTTTGCCGCCGTCGCTGACACTCGCGAACGCCTTGGCCGGCGGCTGCGCGCGAATCCATCCAAGGTCGCCGTCGTAATTGCGATCCGGCCCGCCGGCGAGATAGCCCGGCGCGGGCGCATCACCGAACCATTCGTGATAGACGCGTTGCACCGACAACGCCGCGCCACAGCGGCCCATGTTGGTGAGATAAACCAGACCGAGGGGATTCACGCCGTGGATCGCGTGCAGCAGATCGAGCGCGCGCTGGCGCAGGCGGTCGCGTTCGGCACCGCCGAGGTTGTAGTCGACGCCGCCAAGCGCCGCGATGCCGAAGCACGCCCGGGTGCGATTGCTGCCCCAATGATAACAGCTCTCCGGCATCCAGGCACGGTAGAGTTCGTGTTGCCCGTCCTGCGGCATGAACAGCGGCGAATGGAGCGCGTGCGCGTAGGCGCTCGCGATGCGCGCGCTGGCGTTGGGATCGGCGCCGGGCTGCCGCAGGTAATCGAACAGCACCTCCGCCTGGCCCATGCGGTAATACGACCACGCCGGATCGGAAAGCTGCCGCAAGGCGCCCATCTTTGCGCGGAAGGCCGCGTGATAACTTTCCTCGCCGGTGAGCACCCAGAGATGCATCGCCGCCACCGCCTCCGCGGCGTCCTGCCCGGCGGGCGTGAGGTTGGCGCTGCCCGACATGATCGCATGCGTGTCGCAATCGTAGGACCGCGGATGCACGACATACCACCGCCACGCGCGCTCCGCGCGCCGGCGGAGTTCGGCGGCGAACGCTTTCCACGGCGCGAAGCCCGCGTAAACGCGCGCGGCATGCGCAAAGACGCCCGCCGCCATTATCGTCGAGGCGGAGCACTTCGGCCCATAATAGCGTGGACGATGGTCGCGGCTCGGCGGCGAGACCGCGCGGCCGGCCGGCCACCCGGCCTGGGCCTTCCGGGCCATGCCCATCTTGATGAACACGCCGCCGTCCGCGTCCTGCATTTTCACCAGCCAGTCGAGTTCCCACTTCACCTCGTCGAGCAGGTCGGGCCGGCCGTTGCCCGATTCGGGAATGTTGAAATCGTCGGTGAAAGCCGCCGGATTCGCCCGCCACGCATAGAGCAGCGGATGGATGACCTCGCCGAGAAACGTCGGATACTTGTTCGTGTCGCCCGCATCCGCCCAGCCGCCGCTCAAGTCGCGCGCGCTGGCGGGATCGTCCGGCGTGTCGATCGATCGGGCTTCGCGGTCCTGCTCAAACGCCGGCTCGTCCTGCCACGGCGGTTCCGCCCACGGCGCCACGTGCGCGGTGGCCTCGCGTTGATAATAAAACACGCGCATCGCCGCTCGCAGCACCGGCGCATAAACATCCGCCGCGATCCGAAACCGGGCCGATCGCGCGCCCGTGGCCGGATCGAAGACATAGTAGTCGCCGGGCGCCTCGACCGCGGTGAAATCAAGCCACCAGCCGCGATCGCCCGAAATCGCATCCGTGCGGCCTTCAGCGAAAACCTTCGGCGCGCTTTGAAAAATCACGGCCCCGTCCGCCGCCCGCCGCACCTCGAGACGGTTGCCCGGAGAGTAATGATCATCGGCATTGAACCCGGCCTGCGGATCGCTGATCACCGCGACTTTCATTTCGCCCGGCCGATAGCCGAACTGGTCGACGTGAATGTGTCCCGGGCTGGCCGGCGGCGCGACTCCGCCCGTGGGTTCGCTTCGGCCGGCCGTCACGCCGACGGTAAGAATAAGCAGAAGCAGGAATTTCATCGGGCGCGTATGATTCCGGGCGCGCTTAGATTCTTCGTTGCATCATCGAGCACAAGCACCCAGTCGCCCTCGCCGGGCCGCGGAGACCTGTCATGCCAACGTCCCTTGGCATTTGGACCTTGGGTAGCGGCGGTCGTCCCGACCGCCATGACGGAGAAATGGCCGTCGGGACGACGGCCGCTACCTGATGAAAAGTCCAAATCAAAAAGGACGTTGGTATCATTCCTTCGCAACCGGATCGCACACGAGCACCCAGTCGTTCGTGCCGGTGCCATTGTCGCCCGGCGTGACGAAGCGGTGCGGTTCGGTGTTCGGCAGCGACGCCGCCGCAAGCGTGTAGCCGCCGGTCGCCGGGTTGAACCACCGCGCGCGAACCGGCCCCACCATGAGCGTGAAATCGACCGTGAAGAAGCGCGTCGACGTCGGCACCCACGGCGACGGCGGCGTGTAGACGACCAGCCACGTCCGGTCTTCGGTCGCCGCGGCGACGATGTGCCGCCGGTCGAGCGGATTGTGTTTCATGATGATCGGCCGGCCGAAATTCGGCTTCTCGATGCCGGAGGGCACGAGGTCCTGCCACGGCATCGCACCGAAAAACGCGAACAGGTGCGAGCGGTCCTGCGCGTAGCCGTTGTTCAGGTCGTCGCGCCACGTCGTCCATTTCCAGATTTTCTTCGTCGACGTGTTGTCGCCCGCCGTGCCGCCGGCGAGCACCGATTGCCATTGCAGCGCGCGCGTGTCCTGGCGGTTGCCCGACGCCGTGTCGAAGCCGACGATCTGCTCGTCGTAGTAAACCGGCTCGCCCACCCACGCCGGCATCGCCGGCTCGTGATTCCATGCGCGATCCGCCGTCAGGTAGACGCGTTGGTCGCAATCGGGACCGTAGCCGTAGAACGAGTTCATCTGAACCGCGTCGGCGACATCCGACGCATCGGTCGTCAGTTGATCGCAGCCCGACGGCTCGCCGCCAAACAGCGCCCACGGACATTCCGCCTTGATCCCGTCGAGAATCCGGCGCGTGCGCCGCGCGCCCTTCGAGCCCGCCGGCGGCGTGAAATCGCCGATCGTATACCAGAGGATGTTCGGGCGATCGCGATAACGCCGGCCGAGCCACGCGCCCCACTTGAAGCAGACGTCCTCCGTGTTGCAGTCGCGCTGAAGGTCCTGCCACCAGCCCTGGTTGCCGCCGCCATAACCGAGGTAGGTGTAGGCGAACACGACCGCCATGTGGCGCTTCGCCGCGGCGTCGATGATCCAGTCGATGAATTTCCAGTAGTCCTCGTCCGGCGCCGACGAGAAATCGCCCACGCGCTCGTGCGGCGCCCGGCCGAAGCGGTTGCGCGGCGCCTGCGGCGCGAACTCGGTGTAATCGCCCGGGTGCACCATGGCCATGAGGATGAAACTGTTGAACCCCTTGGCCGCGCGGTCATCGAGATACTCGTTCACCTCCGCCTGCGTCGCCTGCACCGACAGCATCCACGCCGACTCGCAGTTCAGGCGAAACGGGCGGTCGTTTCGGTCGACGAAATAGCGGTGGTTCGTCGACAGCTTGAGCGGAAACGCCACCGTCTCGGCCGCGCGCAACGCCAGCGGCGCCATCAGCAGAGCAAGAGCGAGCGCCAAAAGGCGCGATGTAGCGGCAGGCCTCCGTGCCTGCCGGCCCGCACGCTCCAAGACCGGCAGGCCGGGACGCCTGCCGCTACGCAGAACGCTCGGAATTCGTGAGTT
>DASZPP010000059.1:0-17543 GCA_035549975.1 Opitutus sp. | reverse complement strand
TTCGACCAGGACGTGCTGGGCTGGCTGAGCGACGAACTCAGACGCCACCGCGCCGCGCCGGGCGTCGTGCTCGACCTGCGCTTGAACCCGGGCGGGAACACCTTCGCGCTGAGCATGGCGATCGCGGAATTTTTCCGGCATCGTGTGGATGAAGGGCGGGTGATCCGGCGGAGCGGCCGCGAGCACGAGGCGCATAGTTTTGCGTGGAACTCGGCGCATTACGGCGGACACGTGGTGATCCTGACGAGCGCGGCGACGGCGAGTGCGGCGGAAATTTTCACGCACGTGCTGCAGCACCACGGCCGCGCGACGGTGATCGGCCAGAAGACGGCCGGCGCGGTCATCTACGCGCGGCACTACGATCTCCCCGGCGGAGGGCGGCTGCAGGTGCCGGTGATGGATTTTGTCGGCCTCGATGGCCAGCGGCTCGAGGGCCGCGGCGTCACGCCGGACATCATACTGCCGGTGCCGACATTCGCCGAACGGCGGGCCGACCACGACGTGGAACTCGCCACGGCCGAGGACGTGCTCGAACACGAGGCCGCTTCCCGGGTGGCGTCGGTGACGGCGCGGATCGCGCCATTCGGGTCCCAGATGGCGCCGGCTTCGGCGCGCTGAACCTTGCCGATCGGCCGGCCGCCGGCGCGTTCACACGATCCGGTATTTGAGCGGGCGGTCGGGAGGCACGAGAATCCCCAGCCCGCAGAATTCGGCGTCGCTGACACGCTCCATGCCGAGGTCGCGGGCCCAGCGTTCGTAGATGCGGCGTTCGCCCGGACGGTTGACGTCGTCGAGAAAAACGACGGCGCCGGCGGGATTCAGGTGCGGCGCGAGGGCCGGGAGCGCGGGATGGCGGGTCTCGGGATCGTTGTTGTTGCGGGACCGCGGGCCGTCGACCAGCGCGGCGTCCACGAGCTGACCGGCCAGCGCGCGATCCACCACCGATCGACCATACCAGGCGGCCTGGCCGGGCGCCGCCGGTTCGAGGGGCGCGTGGACGAGTTGCACGACGGCGGTCGTGCAAAGGCGTTGGAGCATTTCGGCGACGAGCCCCAGCCAGCCCGCATCGTGCTCGATCGTGACCAGCATGGAGCCGGCGAGGGCGCGCTCGGCGAGCAGTTTTGAAATGTAGAGCGTCGAGACACCGGCGCCGAACTCGACGACGCACCGGCGATCGTGAAGGACAAGATCGTTGAGGACGGTGCGGACGGCGGATGGGGAGAGGGCAAACTCGGTCTGCGGAATGTAAGGCAGGTCCAGGGCCGGGAGCCGCTGGAGCGATTCGAGGTGGTGGCGGGCGGCGCGAATCTCGGCGGCGAGCATCCCGGCCGTGCCCCGATTGGAGTGGAGGCCGACGATTTCGAGACCGCGGGAAATCCGCCGAGGCATGACCATCATAGGAGGCCGAGACACCGCGCCGTAGTCATGGATCAGGAGGGAAGGAGCGGAGTAGCCTGATTCGCTCCTGCGGTTTCCCCCGATGACCGTGAAACCGGCGTTTCGGGGCGCGCAGGGGTTTTCGGCAAATTCAGCCCGGCCTGCAAAAACGCATCGCCAGTCGAGGCGCGACGGCTTTTTCTGCCCGTTTCATTTCAGCAATGCCGAAGAAGAAATCCGCCAAGGGCTCCAGCCAGACTGAGTTGTCGTTCGACGGCGCGCCGGCGTCCGACTCCGGGAAAGCGACCAAGTCCGAGTCCCTGGGCGACGGCGAGGGCGCGACGCCCGCGTCGCGCAAATCGGCGGCGCCGCGCGGCGAAAGCGCTGTGTCGGCATCGGCCGGCGGCCCGCCACGCCGAAAAGGCGGCAAGGTGCAGGACGAGGCGGCGCCGCTGGCGACGAGTTACCGGAACTGGTTCCTCGACTACGCGAGCTACGTGATCCTCGACCGCGCGGTGCCGCACATCGACGACGGACTGAAGCCGGTGCAGCGGCGCGTGCTGCACACGTTGTGGGAGATGGACGACGGGCGGTTTCACAAGGTGGCGAACATCGTCGGCGCGACGATGCGGCTGCATCCGCACGGCGACGCGTCGATCGGCGCGGCGCTCGTCGGCATCGCGCAGCGCGCGTGGCTGATCGAGCCGCAGGGGAATTTCGGCAACACGCTGACGGGCGACGAGCCGGCGGCGCCGCGCTACATCGAGGCGCGGCTCACGGCGTTCGCGAAGGACGTGCTGTTCAACCCGAAGACGACCACGTGGCAGCTCAGCTACGACGGGCGGACGCGCGAGCCGGTGACGCTGCCGGCGAAGTTTCCGGTCGTGCTGCTCGAGGGCGCGGAAGGCATCGCGGTCGGGCTCGCGACGAAGATTCTCCCGCACAATTTCAACGACCTCTGCCGCGCGGCGGTGAATCACCTGCAGGGAAAGACGTTTCGGATCCTGCCGGACTTCGCGACCGGCGGCACGGCGGATTTTTCGGAATACAACGACGGCGAGCGCGGCGGAAAGGTGAAGGTGCGCGCGAAGATCGAGCAGCGCTCGAAATATCTGCTCGCGATCACGGAGCTGCCGTTCGGGACGACGACGGAGTCGCTGATCGAGTCGATCCTCGCGGCGAACGCGAAGGGCAAGATCAAGATCAAGCACGTCGACGACAACACGGCGGACGCGGTCGAGATCCTCGTGCACCTGCCGCCGGGCAGCGACCCGGACCAGGTGATCCAGCAGCTCTACGTGTTCACGAACTGCCAGACGAATCTCTCGCCGGCGGCGTGCGTGATCGTGACGGACGAGAAGACCGGGCAGGACCGGCCGGAGTTTCTCGGCGTGCGCGAAATCCTGAAGCGCAGCGTCGACGCGACGAAGGAGTTGTTGAAGCGCGAGCTCGAGATCAAGCTCGGCGAGCTCGAGCAGCAATGGCACTGGGATTCGCTCGAGCGGATTTTCATCGAGGAACGCGTTTACCGCCGGATCGAGAAATCGAAAACGTGGGAGAGCGTGCTGGAGGAGATTCGCGAGGGGTTGAAACCGTTTTTGAAGCAGCTTCGGCGGGCGGTAACCGACGACGACATCGCGCGGCTGACGGAAATCCGGATCAAGCGGATTTCGGCCTACAACCGGTTTCAAGCGGACGAGGCGCTGAAAAAGATCGAGGAAGGCATCAAGGAAACGAAGGCGAACCTGAAGAATCTCACCGGTTATGCCGTGGCGTGGTTCGAGATGCTTGCGGAGAAATACGGCAAGGGCCTGAAACGGCGGACGAGTTACGACGAGATCGAGCAGATCAACGCGGCGGAAGTCGTGTCGGCGAACCAGCGGCTCTATGTGAACCGGGAGGACGGGTTTGTCGGGCTGAACTGGCGGCAGCACGAGTTCGTGCAGGAGTGCACGATCCTCGACAGCGTGCTCTGCATCATGCGCGACGGGACGCTGAAGGTGTCGAAGGTCGGCGAGAAGGTTTTCATGGGCCGCGAGATCATCCACTGCGCGGTGTGGCCGAAGGACGGCGACACGAATTTCTACGCGATGGTTTATCAGGACAAGGCGACCGGGAAGGCGTTTGCGAAGAAGTTCCAGATCGGCGGGCTGTCGCGCGACAAGCTCTATCCGATCGTGAAGTCGGAAGGCTCGAAGATCGTCTGGTTCGAGGTAAGCGCAAAGGAGAAGGACCTGCCGGCGACCGTGCATGTTTCGATCGACGGCCGCAGCGGCGCGCGCGTGCGGGAAATCGATTTCGACCTGGGTGCGGTGTCGGTGAGCACGCGCTCGGCGAAAGGGCTGACGGTCACGAAGTGGCCGGTGAAGGAAGTGAAGCGGACGGACCTGGCGCTGCAATAGAAGGGCAGTGGCAGGCGTTCCGATGGCCGGGTCGATGATGGCGATCGGGACGATCGCCGCTACCGTTTGCGCGATTTTTTTCTGCGTGGCGACAGCACGGCCTTGAGGCGACCGGTGGTCTGGTCGCGATCGAGCTTGGAGGCGGCGACGTCGATCACGAGGGACTCCCACAACGAACCATCAGGGGTCGGCTCGAATCCATTCAGGCGGAGAAACAACAGGCACGAACCGAGAGCGACACGCTTGTTGCCGTCGAGGAAAGGATGATTGCGGCAGAGATAAAACAGATAGGCGGCGGCAACTTCCTCGATGCTGCTGTAAACCGACGTGCCGCCGAAAGTCGCCTGCGGCGCCGCGACCGCGGATTCGAGCAGAGCTTCGTCACGCAGGCCGTCGGAGCCCCCAAAAACGGCGATGGCCTCGGCATGAACTTCACGAACGAGCGCCACCGTCAGAAAGAAACAGTCGTCGGGCGTGGCCTTCATGCCAGGCGCTTCATCGTCCGATTGTAGTCTTTCATGATCTTCTTGATCTCGCCGGTCGCTTCTTCCGCGGTGACCACGGGCCGGACGGGCGTGAGGTAGATCGCGCCGCCTTCGTGGACGGTGAGGTTGACCTGATCGCCGACCTTGAGGCGGGCGAGGTCCATGATCGCGGCATCCAGCATGATGCCCTGCGAGTTGCCGACCTTGGTGATGGTTTTGATCATGGTGTAATACTATGTTTGACGTGGGCGAGGTCAAGCCGCGCGGCGAAAACGAGAGCTTGCTGGCCAGCGCTTGGGACGACGGGAGCGGAGTGCTGCGGACTGTCCGTCGGAGTTCGTTTCGTGCCACGCCGCCCTCGCGGCGAGATTACGCAGCCGAAGGAGCCGGGACGCGCTCCCGCTCCGGCGAAAAAGGCCATCACGTTTCCCCATGAATTCCCCGAAAGGCGTTCTCTCGCGTCACGTCCTGCTCACCGCTGCTGCACTCGCATTTGCCGCCGCCGATGCCGTTGCAGCCGAGGAGCCGCCAACCTCGTGGATTGATCCCGATACGGGACATCGCGTCATCCGGCTGACGAATGAGCCCGGGTCCGACAGCTTCTATTTCAACGTCAACGCCTACACGCCCGACGGGAAGCGGATGGTTTACACCACACCGGAGGGCATCTCGATTCTCGATCTCGCGACGCATGCCGCCCATCTGGTGGTGCGTGGTCCGGCAAAGGCGGTGGTCGTCGCGACTCGCACGCCAACGCTCTATTACACCAAGCCCGCGGACGCCGAGGTCTCGTCGCTTTGGAGCGTAAATCTCGACAACGGAACGCCGCGGCACATCGCCGACCTGCCGCGACGCGCGAGCGTCGTGACCATCAACGCCGACGAGACCCTCGGCGCCGGCACGTTCATCGAGGGCGACGCGCATGCCGGCGGAGCCTACGACGGCACGCGCCGACAGGCGCCGTCACGCATGTCCGTCACCAATCTCGGCGAGCCCGTCAACAAGGGCGAGATGATGACGCGCCGCCTCGCGGCGAAGCTGCCGATGACGATGTTCACGATCGAGCTGGCGACGGGAAAAATGCGGCCGCTGCTCGAGCACGACACGAACTGGCTGAATCATCTCCAGTTTTCGCCGACCGATCCCACGCTTCTGATGTATTGTCATGAAGGCCATTGGTGGCTGGTCGACCGCATCTGGACGATTCGCACCGATGGCACGCACAACCAGCTCATGCACCGCCGCCAGATGAAAATGGAGATCGCGGGCCACGAGTGGTGGGGCGCGGACGGGCAGACGATCTATTACCAGCTCCATTTTCCGTATCACGCCCGCGTGAGTTTCATCGCGAGCGTCAACGTCGCGACCGGGGAGCGCGAATGGCTGTCCTACGCGCCCGATGAAACCTCGATCCACGACAACTCCTCGCCCGACGGGAAACTCTTCTGCGGCGACGGCGACAAGCATTCGCCATGGATTTTTCTTTTTCGGCCACACGTTGTCCGCGACGACGGGACGATTGGCGAACATCTGATCGCAGGCGGCTATCTCGAGGCGGAGAAGCTCGTCAACATGGCGAAGCACAATTACCGCCTCGAGCCGAACCCGAGTTTCACCCCGGACATGAAATACGTGGTCTTTCGCTCGAACATGTTCGGGCCCGACTACGCGTTTGCCGTCGAGCTCGCGAAGGCGCGGTGACGCGACGCGCGGCTTCGAATCATCCTGCGGGACCGGCCCTCAGGCACCGGTGATCGGATCTATTCCGAACGCAGCAGCCGCGAGACGTCCACCTTCGTGGCGCGGGCGGCGGGGAGGGCGCAGGCGAGGATGGACGTGAACACAAGGATCACGGCGACGGCGGCGAGGATCCACGGATCCTGTGCGGACGTTTCGAAGAGCAGGCTCTGCAAGCAGCGCGTGAGCGCGAGCGCCGCGGCCGCGCCGAGGACGACGCCGACCAGCGTGAGCATCAGGCCGCGGCGAAGCACGAGCTCGACGAGATCGCGGCGCGTGGCGCCGAGGGCGACCCGCACGCCGAATTCGCCCATGCGGCGATCGACGGTGTAGGCGAGGACGGAGAAGAGGCCGACGATCGTCAGCGCGAGCGCGATGCCGGCGAGGACCTCGAGCACGGAATTCGCCAGGCGCTCGATCCAGAGCTGGCTGTTGCGCAGCTCCGCGAGCGGAACGATTTGATAGACGACAAGGTCGGGGTCGAACGAGTAGAGATTGCGGCGGATGGCGCCGGCAAACGACGGGTCGAAGTCGCGCGCAAGGCGGAGGATGAAGGTGTTGAAGCCTGCGGCGAACCAACTTTCGGGACAATAGACGAAGAGTCCGGGAGCTTCGCGCATCGTGGAGCGAACGTCGCCGACGACGCCGACGACGAGCCAGCCCTTCCAGTCGGGAGGAGGACTGTAGGCCGAACTGGCCGGGCGAAGGAACCGGCCGATGGGATCCTGATTCGGCCAGAGAGTGCGGGCCAAGGTTTCGCTGACGAGGATTTCATTTCCGGTCGATTGGGTGAGCCACTGGCCGCGCCTCAATTTGATGCCGGCGACGTTTTGGTATCCGACGTTGAAGCCGACCATCGCGGCGCGGATCGGCTTGCCCTCCGGGCCGGCGATGGATTGGGACGCGAAATAGTAGCCGGGCAGAAGAATGTCGGAGCCGAAGCCGGCCGCGCGGACGCCCGGGATATGCGCGAGGTCGGTTTGGATTTCGCGCAACCGAGCAAGTCGGACTTCGGAACCGGATGGAGCGTCGGGCGGAAAGCCGATCTGCACCTTGATGCGGCCGGCGGGGTCGAAGCCGAGATCGATTTTTTGGAACCGGTGAAACGTCCGGATCATCAACCCGGCGCCGGCGAGGAGGATGACGGCGAAGGCGGCTTGCAGAACGACGAGCAGGCCGCGCAGGCGGGCGAGCGTGCGGCTTTCGCCGAGCGCGGGGCCGCCGTCCTTGAGGCCGGAGTGAATGTCGGCGCGCAGGACCCGGAAGGCGGGGATGATCACGATGAGCAGACTCGTGGCCAGAGTGAGCAGGCCGAGCACGACGAGGACGCGCGGGTTCAGGTGCCAAAGAGCCCAGTTCGGCGTGGAGTTCGGATTGCCGGCGGCGCGAAGAAGGAGCGGAAAGAGCCAGTTCGCGACGACCACGCCGGCCAGTGAGGCGAGCAGCGAGAGGGAAAAACTTTCGACAGCCAGCAGCCGGATGATCCGCCAGCGGCCGCCGCCGAGGGCGAGCCGGATGCAAAGTTCTCGGCGCTGGCCGAGCATGCGCACGAGCATGAGATTGGAGGCGTTGAGGCAGGCGATCGCGTAGAGAAAACCGACGGCGCCGAGCAGCACCCAATAAATCTGGAGGTGCAGCGCCTGATTCAGCTCGTCCATGCTGGAGAGGACCGGGTGGTCGTTGACCAGCGAGGCGCGAAGCTGCTTGGGCGGGTCCACCCGGGCGGAGGACAGTATCTGGGTGGCCACCTCGCGCGTGACGCCGGGTTGAAGCCGGCCGAACAGCAACAGTGAGGGATTCCACGGCCGGGCGGGATCGACGCGATAGGTGAGCGGGCGAAAGACCGCGCTATACAGATACGGTGGAAAATTCTGCGCTTCGCGAAAAACGCCGACGACCGTGCAGAGGCTGTCGCCGACGCGCAGCTTGCGGCCGAGCGCGGCGGGCGTTCCGCCGAGATGTTGCTGCCAGAACTGGTGGGTGACGATGACGACGTCGTTCCGGCCTTCGACATCCTCGCCGGCGACGAAGCCGCGGCCGAGGGCGGGCGTGATGCCGAGCATCGGCATCAGATTGGGGCTCACGCCGAGGCAGCTGGTGGCGACCGGCTGGCCCTCGACCACGACGTTGCCGGAGAGGTAGGCGGCCTTGGCCCATTCGCTCATCGCGCCGGTTTGCGCCATGTAGGCGCGGGCCATGAAGTCGTAGCGATTCGGGTTCGACCGCGACAGATCGTTGGCGCCGCCGACGAGAAACACGTCGTCGGGAAACGCGTTCGCGCGAAACAGAATCCAGTCGGTCACGCTGAAGATCGACGCGGCGGAACCGATGCCGAGCGCGAGCGTCAGCGTGACGACGAGCGTGAAGGTTCGGTGCCGGGCGAGCGAGCGAAGCGCGAAACGGAGATCGGAAAGCATGCGCGGACCGGCAGGGTGGAGAGAGCGAGTCGAAACTACGGAGCGCGGTCGCGCCGACGCGACAGGATTGCGCCACCGCGATCGCGCGCCGTGCGCTCAGTAGTCGTCCATCAACCCGAACATCAGCCAGCCGAGGGCGATGGCGAAAGTCGCGAAGGCGGCAAGGCCCCACGCGAAGATCGGGCTGTGGAAGAGGACGGCGTTGAACACGGGCCAGAACTGATCGGGCATGTGGGCGGCGAGAACCTGCACCTGCACGGCGATGTAGGATTCGACGAGGAGCGTGGCGAAGATCGCGAAGCCGATGCCGGCCATGAGAACGAAATAATCGAGGCGGCGGCGCGAGCGGCGCGCGGGCGGCGGTTTTACCCGGTGCAGGCCGAGGCGCTTTTCGATGGCGAGATTGAAAGCGAGGATCGAACGCACGTCGTGGGGCGCGGAGACGGGCGGGGGAACGGTGGGCGAAACGATGCCCGCCGGCGGGCGGGGATTGTTCGCGGCGGCGATCAGGTCGTGGAGATCGATGGAGGGCTGGGCGTCGTGGTTGGCGCGCTCGAACGCGGCGGGCTCGTCGCCGCGCAGCACGGCGCGGAGCGCGGGGAGCGATTCGAGGTGCGCCCAGGGGCCGTCGGGGGAGGTGGCGACCTCCGTCGCTGCATCGATGTGTCGGCCGGCGGCGAGTTCGCGGAGTTGTTCGCGGACGAAGGGTCCAAAGATCCTTTCGCAGCGGCGCACGTAGAAACTCTGCCCGGAGTCCATGGAGGATGGAAGACCGCGAGCATCCCTAGCAGGCGGCGCAGGCGAGGCGAGGATGGAAGAAAGTTTCCGTGGCCGCCGGCGATCGCGGAACCGTGGTTCGGGAACGATGAAGAATCTCGCGGCGAAACAAAAAAGCCGCGCGGGACTCGCGCGGCTTCGTGCTGGTTTGACGAACTGAACTGCTATTTCTGCGGCGCCTCTTCGCGGAGGGTCTGGAGGCGCTTGTCGATGTCGTTCATTTTCGCGACGAGTTGGGCCTCGACCTTCTTGCGATCGCTGCTGGAGACGATGCTGAGGCTGGCGGCGTCCTTCACGACGTTGGCTGGGAGCGTGAGCAGGCGGGTGATGAGGCCCTGATCCTTCATGCTGCTCAAATAGAGTGCGGTGATTTCGTGGGAGAGCTTGAGCGAATCCTCGGCGGCGGCCTGGGTTTCCTGGAGGTTGTTGTTCAGCTTCTGGTTCTTGGCGAGTTCCGAGCTGAGTACGTTGCCGATCTGGTCGGAGATGCGCTGGCTGTATTGGGCGATGGACTCGCGAGTGAGATTCTGGTCCTTCGACATCTCGGTGAGGATCGGCTGAATCTTTTCCGCCATGCGGGAGGAGACCTTGTCGACCTGCTCGTTCTGCATGCGCTCGGCTTCCTCGGGGCTCTTCGGAAGGGGATTGTAAGGCTGGACTTTCTTGGCGATCGCCTCGGCGAGGGCGTTCATGCGCTCGGTGTTGAGCTTCTGGATTTCCTCGTCAGTGCGGAACATGTCCGCTTCGCGGCTCGCGATCGCGTCCTTCAACATTTTATTGGTCGCCTCGATCTGCTGGCGGTTTTCCTCGGCCGCGGCCTTGAGCGCCTCGTTTTGATCGCGCAGGGGTGCGAGCTCCGCCTGCTGACGGACGGTCATGTCGGCGATGGTTTTGAGGTGCAGCCAGAAGGCGCCGCCGATCACGATCAGCGCGGTGAGAATGATCGCCGGGAATTGGTCTTTAAGTTTTTGCCACATGAGGAGTTTGGGGGTCGGACTTGGATGTTAGTAGTTGAACATTAAAAAGCAATGACACGTTGGCCGGGTTTCGCGGTTGTTTTTCAAAAGCGGCAAGGCACGTTCTCCCTTTCATGAGCCTGAACCACAGCGAGCAGATGGTGTTCGATTATGTCCAATCGCACCCCGAGGAAAGACACTACTGGCTCGGCAAGGTTCAGAAATCCGCGGCGGGAGCGACGGACGAGCATGCGGCGGCGGCGCGACTGGAGCTCGAGCTGTGGCGATATTTTGAGGAGCGGAGCCAGGTGGTGGAGCCGTTTCGGAGCGCGGCGCGACGCGAAGGGCTCAAGCGCACGAGCATGCGAAATCTCGCCGAGCACTGGTTGCGGTTGTGGGTCGCGCCGAAACCGAAGAGGCGACCGGCGGACGAAGCCGGACGCGGCGGATGAGACTCGGAGCGGAAAAGAAGTCCTCATTTTCGGGCGGCGCAGCGAGCGCGGATGGGTCGATCGCGTGACACGTTGAAGTCTGACATCGACAAACCGACCAATTCGTGCACGGTCCTTGTTCACAGGTTATCCACACACACGATGGACCAACTGCGCGGGGCGACAGCCCCAACTTCGCGGATCAGGATCAAGGTAGCGGCCAAGATAAAGACCTTCGTGCTGGACACGAACGTCCTCCTGCACGATCCGCAATCGATCTTTAAGTTCGAGGACAACAACCTCGCGATCCCGGTGGAGGTGCTCGAGGAGCTCGACGCGATCAAGGGGGAGCAATCGACGGAGCGCGGACGCAACGCCCGCCGCGTCCACCGCATCCTGCAGGAATTGCTGCCCGACGCGCGCGCGATGCACGAGGGCGTCGAGCTCGACAACGGCGGGACGCTCTCGGTCATCATCAACCCGTATCTGATGGACGGCGGGCGGAGTTCGCCGGCGATGGACCGGTTGCGCGCGATCCTGCCGGACCTGACGAAAAAGGACAACCGCATCATCGCCGCCGCGCTGTTCGTGCAGGAGCAGTTTCCGCCGCCGACCATCCTCGTGACGAAGGATGTCAACGTGCAGCTCAAGGCACGCGCCGTCGGCCTCGAGTCGGAGGATTATCTCAACGACAAGGTGCCGGAGGCGGTCGAGGAGGCGAGCTACCGGGAAATTCCGGTCAATGTCTACGAGCTGCAGCGCTTCTGCTCGGAAGGATCGTTTCAACTCGACGAAAAGATCGGGCCGCCGCTTTACCTCAACGAATACGTGCTCCTGCGCTCGGTCGAGGGGAAGACGATGCCGGCCCGCTACCTGGGCGACCAGTGCGTGCGGCGGCTGAAACTCCCCGATTTTGTGAAGGCGCCGGGCGGCGTGCCGGTGCGCGCGCGCAACCTCGAGCAGCAATTCTTCCTCGACGCGCTGCTGGACGATTCCGTCCAGATCGTGACGTGTTTCGGCAAGGCCGGCACGGGCAAGACGCTGCTCTCGATCGCCGCCGCGCTCCACCAGACGCAGGAGGAGAGCTCGCGCTACGACGGCGTCTCGATCTCGCGCCCCGTGATCGCGCTTGGCAAGGACATCGGTTTTTTGCCCGGCACGCTCGAGGAGAAAATGAAGCCGTGGCTCCAGCCCTATTACGACGCGCTGGAGGTGCTCATTCCGTCGAAGCCGCCCAAGGAGCCGCAGTTCGCGGCGAAGAAAGTCTCGAAAAAGAAAAAGAAGAAGGACGAGCGCATGCTCGCGGCGATGACGACGAGCCAGCCGGCTTACGGCGCGCAGAACGGCCACGCCGGCGGTCCGATCGTCAAGCCTTACGAACGGCTGCTGCGCAGCGGGATGGTCGAGATCGAGGCGCTGGCGTTCATTCGCGGGCGGTCGATCGCGCGGCGTTTCTTCATCCTCGACGAAGCGCAGCAGCTCACGCCGCACGAGGCGAAGACGGTGATCACGCGCATTTCAGAAGGATCGAAGATCGTGCTCATCGGCGACCCGGGCCAGATCGACAATCCCTACGTCGACGCGCGCAGCAACGGCCTCGTGTATTGCCACAACCGGATGAAGGGCCAGGCGGTCGCGGCGCACGTGAAGCTCGTCAAGGGCGAACGCTCCCGCCTCGCCGAACTCGCGGCGGATTTACTGTAGGGCGTCTCCTGATCAGCGTCGGACGAAAAATCCGCCCACGCCCGCTTACGCCCGCGCGCGGGCCAGCAGGCTCGGCTCGGCCTGACGCAGCGCGCGATACTCCATCGCGACGGCGAACAGTCCCGTGAAGAACAGATCGCTCAGCAGCGAATTGCGGAAGAAGAGCAGGGTCGGCGGGAATTCCGGATGCCCGACGGTCATCGCCTGCCACCAGCCGGCGAGCGTCTTGGCGTAGCCGAGGTCGAACCACCACGCGTTCGTGTTGGTCACGAGGTAGAACGCGAGCGACCCGGCGAGCGTGCCGGTGAAGAGATTCAGCCAGCTCTTGCGATGCGCCACCGCCCAGCCGAGGACGAGCACGAAGGCGAAACACAGCGCGCGCACGCCGGCGGCGCCGAGCGTCCAGTGATAGCCAAACTGCGTCTCGTAGTAATGGTCGAGGTAAAGGTCCGACAGCAGCAACGCGGCAAACGGCACGGCCCACATCCGGCGATCGCGGAAGTAGACGCCGCCGCAGAATGCGAGCGCCATGAGCGGCGCAAAATTGGCGAGCGAAGGTTCCCAGGCGGCAGCGACGCGCCACCCGGCAGCGACCAGGATGAGGACGACAGGGAGAATCATGCGGCGCATGTTGAAAGAAAATATCGCGGTGACAAGCGCGCTCCGTGACAGCCGGTTTTCTGCAGTGGGACGCATAGAACGGATAAGGGCCTGGCGAACGAAACGCGGACGGGCGAAATCTCACCGGCCCGTGCCGAATGAGGGGGAACCGAGACGGGAGCGCGCCCGCAAACGGCCGGAGGATTATTCGCGAGATTGCGTCGACTCGGCAGCGCGCGCCATGAGCCAGAGCAGATCGGCGAGGCGGTTGACGTATTGCCGGACAACCGGCCGCACCGAGCGACCGTGAGCGGGAAGCGAGGCGAGCCTTCGTTCCGCGCGGCGGGCGATGGCGCGCGCTGTTTCCAGCGCGGCGGCGGAAGGATTCGCGCCGGGCGTGGCCCAGCCGTCGAATTTCAGTCCGGCGGCCTCGAGGGCGGCGACGGCGGCATCCACGCGCGCGAGATCGGCGTCGCCGACTTTCTCGAATCGCGAAGCGGCGTAGCGCGCGACGTCGGCCTCGGCGCAGGCGAGCTCGCCCATGAGCGCGACGAGGTCGTGCTGGATTTCCTCGAGCGAATGCCGCCGGGCGGCGTCGGGAGCGGCGGCTTTCGCGGCGCCAAGCGCCGCGTTGAGCTCATCGAACGCGCCGACGGCCTCGATCTGCGGATGGTCCTTCGGCACGCGCTGGCCGTAAAGGAGGCTCGTGGTGCCGTCGTCGCCGGTGCGGGTGGAAATCGAGCGAGGCATGGAGCGGGTCCCGCGGCGGAGTGGAGCGGGACGGGTCTCAGACCCGACCAGCTTTCGCGGCGTCGCGGGTGGATTTGGCGAGCGCGTTTACCTCATCGCCGAGGGCCGCGCGGACTTTCTTCGCCATCCGGTCGATGAAGAGGACGCCGTTGAGGTGATCGATCTCGTGCTGGATGCAGCGGGCGAGCAGGCCGTCGCAGCGCAGCGTGTGGGGCACGCCGTTCTCGTCCTGAAATTTTACGAACGTCTCGTCGGGCCGGACGATGTCGCCGCGGATGTCGGGAAAGGAAAGGCAGCCCTCCTCGCGGTTGGACTTGGTGCTGTCCGGCGGGAGGGTGAGCTCGGGGTTCGCGATGATCATCGGCATGAAGAGCTCGAGGGGCGGTTTCGCGCCGTCGAGCTCCCAGGTGAAATCCGTTTCGACGCTGCGCAAATCGACGACGCAAAGCTGCAGGGCGCGGCCGACTTGTTGGGCCGCGAGCCCGATGCCGCCAGCGGCGTGCATCGTGTCGATCATCTCGCGGGCGAAACGAGCGAACGAATCATCGAAGTTTTTGATCGGTTCACCTTTACGCCTCAGGACGGGGTCGCCGTAATGAACAATTTGCAGGGACATCGGTCGAAAAACGACGAAGCGTGGGTTTGCCATAGGATGCCCGCAAACCAATACTTCATTCGATGAGTCGCTCAATTGCCCGAAGCCGGTCCACGATCGCCGCACCCTTGCTGGTGCTGGGGGGCGTGGCGTTGGCGGGGCTCGCCTGGACGCTGCCGGTGAATCTCAAGTCGATGAATCCGGCGCTGCTGCGTGAGGCCGGGGCGGGCACGCCGTCGTTGTCGCGCTTTGGCGAGCAACAGGTCGAGTCGGAAAAGATCGGGCCGGCGGCGCTCGTGCTCGATGCCGCGCGGGCGGTGAACGATCCGGACGCGCCGAAGCTCGCGGCGGCGCTGAAGGATCTGGCCGGGCATGAGCCGGAGATGGTCGCCTGGGGCGGCTGGGATCCGTTTCTCGATCCGCTGTTCAACCTGCGCCAGAACAAGGGCCGGACGACCAGCACGCCGGTGCTGAATTTTTTCCTCGCGGAAAAGGCGCGCGACTCGCTCCGCGCGTATCTCGCGAACACCCGCTCGCTCGGCGTGCGGTCCGTGCTGCGCACGCGCGACGTCACGGCCACGGGTCGGTTCGTGCCGGCGACGCGGCCCGGCGGACAGCCGCTCGACGCGGTGATCCTCCTGACGGCGCTGCTTTATCAGGGCGAACATCTTTCGCCCGCGCTCCAGCGCGAAGTGCGCGGCCTCGCGGACACCGCGAACGCCCAGCATAACCTCGGCGACCTCGAGGAGTTCTACATCGACCTGCTCTCGCTCGGGCGGCGGCTGGACTGGACGCAACTGGCCGAATTGCTGCGGCGCACCGAGGACACCAAGACGGTCGACGAATATGCGCATCTCGCGCGCGTCGCATCGGACCAGCTCCCGTTGATCTATTCGGCGGCGCTGTTTTCCGGGTCGGCGGACCGCGTGGCGAGCTACCTGATTCAGTTTGGCAAGGCGGGGCTGGACGACTTGCGGCTCGCCCTGACTGACGGCCAGGGCGCCGTGAACCAGCTGATGCTTCGCCAGGTGCCGGTGAACCGCTCGCTCTCGAGCGGCACGGCGACGGCGGCGCCGCTCGTGCTGCTGCACCCGCGAACCATGCTGGTGGTGAAATACCTTGGCTACCTGCTCGGCGTGTTCCTGCTGTTTCGCGGTCTCGATCGCTGGATCGTGGGGCCGGGCGCAGCGCTTGGCTTCGGGCACCTGAAGAGCGGCGTGCTGGCCTTGCTCTTCGCCGGCCTCTTCATCGTCGCCACCGAACCTTTCCTGCTCAAAGCCGCGCCGCCTTCCGAATTTCGGATGCGACTCGTGATCCCCGCGCTTGTCTCTACCGCCACCAACCCCGCTCAATCGTCCGACAAAACCATCACCCACATGGACTCATCGACCCTGATTTCGATCGCCGTCTTCGCCGCCCTGCAGGTGGCGATGTATTTCGCGTGCCTTCTCAAAATCCGTGACATCGCGCGCTCGCCGGTGGTGCCGCTCGTGAAACTCCGCCTCATGGAGAACGAGGAAAACCTGTTTGACGGCGGCCTCTACGTCGGCATCGGCGGCACGGCGTCCGCGCTCGTGCTGCAGGTGCTCGGGGTGATCGAGCCCAACCTGCTTGCGGCCTATTCGTCGAATCTCTTCGGCATCACCTGCGTGGCCCTCGTGAAGATCCGCGCGGTCCGGCCCTACAAGCGGCAGCTCATCCTCGAGAGCCAGACGCTTGCGACGCTGGTGCCTTCGTCGGAGGCCGCCGCCGCCAGCAACACCGGGATTTCTCCCGTCGTTTCATGAACAAAACGCTGCTGCTGGTCATCTGCGACTTTCTGCTGCTCAATCTCCTCGCGCTCACGCGCTGGGAGAAGGCGGAACCGCCGCGGCCGAACCAGCCGCCGGTGCCCAAGATGGAGGCCAATGCCGCCACCAAGGAGAACGACCTCGTGGCGACGATGCGGCAGTCGCTCGAGGAGGAGCACGCCGCGCGCGAGCAGCTCGCGCAGCAACTGACCACCACGCAGGGCAACCTCGGCGAGCGCGAGCAGAACCTGGCGAAATTGCAGGCCGAACGCACCCGGCTCGCGAGCGCGCTGACCGAGACGCAACGGACCGCGGCGGAGTTGAACCAGCAGGTCGTCGCGGCGACGCAGCAGGCGTCGATGACCAAGGAGGAACTCGCGCGGCTGCAGCACGAGCTCGAGCAGAGGCGCGACGAGGCCGCGCGCCAGAAGTCGCAACTGGCCGCCGCCGAGAAGGAGCAGGCGGCGGCGCAGGAGAAGATTCAGGATCTCAACGTCCGCGTCGGCGTGGCGGAACGCGAAAAACAAATCCTGCAGGACACGACGCAGACGCTGCGCACGCAGGTCGCGGCCGAGCGCGAGGAGCGGATGAAGGTGCAGGAGACCACGGCGCAGCTCGCCGGCGGGGTGGGTGAACTGGCCGAGAAGACCGGCGGACTCACGAAGGAAATCCGCGACAACCGCCCGATCAACGCCAACGTGCTGTTCGACGAGTTCCTAAAGAATCAGGTCACGACCAATTTCACCGCGGTGCGGAGCGGCCTCTTCGGCCCGGCCGAGCGCAGCAAGACCACGGCGACGGTGCTCGTGACCGACGGGGAAAAAGTCTACGCGCTGCTCCACATCTCGGACACGCCGTTTCCCCTCTATGATCCGCTCATGGACTGGCAGAAGATCTCGGTTAGTTTTGGGCGTCCGTCCGGCGAAAAAGTGCGGGCGACCGAACTCGATTTCGTGTCGCTCGACCCGCGCGTGATCGTGCTGCCGATCGACACCGAGCAGGCGTCGAAGCTCGGGGTGAAGGTTTATCCGACGGCGCTGGAGCCGTTCAAGTTTCCCGAGGCGGTGCTGGTGAGCGGCACGGGCAAGGGCTACGGCGAGGTGGGCTTCAAGCTCGACCCGTCGCAGCCCGGTTACGTGCGCGTGGACAACAGCGTTTTCAAGCGGCTGTTCGGCGATTTCGCGCCGTCGCGCGGCGACTTGGTGTTGAGCAAGACCGGCGAGCTGCTCGGGATCATGGTGAACAGCAACTATTGCGTGATCGTGAACAATTTTTTGGCCGCCCAAACGGTCAGGACCGGCGAGACGGTCGATCCGCAGAAAGTCAAAGGCGTGCTCGTGGAAATGGCCGCGCGCTGGCATTCGCTGCCGGTGAAGTTGCAGTGACGCAGGGAGGGGTCGCGGAACTCTGCGAGCGGCCGGTGGGCAGGGCAAAAAGCATCGTCGCGCCGCGGGGTTGAACGCGAGCAGGTCGGCGCGGCGCCGGCCGACCGGTTCCATGGCGCGTGCGTTTCGCGGCTTGC
>DASZPP010000058.1:0-3231 GCA_035549975.1 Opitutus sp. | reverse complement strand
CGGCGTCCCGGCGTTGCCGTGGGCGGGACAGGGGCTCGTGACGCGCGGCGCGGCGCTGCTGCGGCTCGTGCCGGCGGTGGTCGCGGCGAGGCGCCGGTTGCGGGAGGCACGCGTGTCGGCGTTGGTTGGACTCGGCAGCTTCGCGTCGTTCGCACCGGCGCTGGCGGCATGGACCCTGGGAATTCCGGTGACGCTCTACGAGCCAAACGCGACGCTCGGCCTCGCCAATCGCCTGCTTCGAAAACGGGCGCGGGCTCTGCTCGTCGGCCGGTTGTTTGGGCGCGAGCGGATGACGCTGGGCGTGGTGCACGAGGTGGGCGTGCCGCTGCGCGCAGAAGTGAGGGCGCTCGCGACCCTGTCGCCGGCCCCGCCGACGGAGCAGTTGCGGCTGCTTGTTTTGGGCGGCTCGCGCGGAAATCCGTTCCTGAACGAGCGCATGCCGGCGGTCGCGGCGTGCCTCCAAGCAACGGCGCCGCGTCTCTCGGTCACGCACCAGTGCGGACACGACGTAGCGGCCGAACCGATCGTGTCGGCCTATGCCGCGGCTGGCGTCGCCGCCGCGGTGGCGTCATATCTCGACCCGATCGCACCGCATCTGGGCGCGACGGATTTTGTCGTGAGCGCGGCAGGGGCAATCACGTTGCACGAACTCTCGGCGGCGGCCGTGCCGGCGCTGGTCGTGCCGCTCGATTCCGGCGGCGGCGCGCATCAGCAGCGCAATGCCACGACCTTCCGGCAGCTCACCGGCTGCACCCAGGTTCAGCCCGCCAGCTGGACCGCCGCCGTCGTCGCTCGTGAAATAACCGAAATCTGCTCGGACCCGGCGCGGTGGAAACACCAGCGGACGGGGTTGCGGACGCTGTTCGACGCGGACGCGGCTGCGCGTTTTGGCCGGGGATTCGCCAACTGAGCCGGCGGATTTTTTGCTCGTGCGCGCTGGCGGCGCCGCTAAAAACTCGGCATGCGAGCAATCCGGCGGAGGGCGATTATGGCGGCAGCGACCCTGTTGCTCGCGAGCGAGGCATTTACGCAGACGACGATTGAGGGCATCGGATTGAGCAACCCGTATGGAATTTCCATGCATGGCTTTCTCGACGACGATGGGACCGCCGACTTCAACCGGAATATGACGGTCGACATTCCGGATCCGGTCAATGCTCCGGACGACTGGTCGGCTACCGCCTCGGTGCCGGACTTTTTTCCGAAGCATTCATCGCTGCTTTTCCAAGTGACCAACACTGCCGGGGACGGAGCGGCCTTCCGGCTGCAAATCGAGAATTCCGGAGCCAATGTGGCTGCGACGGAATCGTCGTTTCTCATCGTCGTGAGCGGCCTCGATCCGGCGAATGTCGGCTACACCCTCAGCAATGTTGATTTCAAGGTTTCGCCCTATGGGAGCGAGACCTTTGATCTCAACGCATTCCCCGCGTTGGAAGCGGGATCAATCGGAGCGTTCACACTGACGAATTCTTTTTTGAACGGTGTCCTCACGATCGCGGTCGCCACGAGTTTCAATTTTTTGGCGGGCGGAAACTTTGTGATTTCAGGGACCTTCGACGCGATCGACACGTCCGCAGTGCCGGAACCCGCGGTCGCGGCGCTGGCACTCGCGCTCGGTGCGGCCGGATTTGTGGCGTGGCGTCGGCGGCCGGGTCGGATCACGTGAGCGTCCTCCGATGCTTCATGGGCGCGACGGTGGCGGGCGGGTTGCTCGCAACGGCTGCAACGGCGCAGACGGTCGTCCATAATGTCGACCTGGCCAATCCGACGAGCATCGAGGTTGCCGACTTCCTGAACAGCGACGGCTCCTTGAACGAAGCCGGAAGCACGAGCGCCTACCAACCCAACCCGGAAGAAAACCCGGACGATTGGGTGGTGGATGCCAGCGCCACGTTCGGTGCGTCCGAGCCCGGATCGTTCTCGATGACGTTGGACCCCGTCGCTGGGGCGCACTTTGAATTGCAGGTCCAGAATCTCGGCCCGGACGTCGTTTTGGACAGCGGTTCGTTCCTGCTGCTCGTGAGCGGTCTCGAGCCGATGGATCCGGATTACGAGCTCTCCGGTGTCGAGTTCAGCAGCGCTGCGCCTTACGATTCGGCGCCCCTGCAACTGCTGGCGTTTCCGGAACTCGACACCCGCTTCGGCTCCTTCCCGATCAATGGGACCTTCGTCGGCGTGCTCGCGATCGCCATCGACGACGCCGATAGTTTCAATTTTCTGTCCGGCACGAACCTCACTCTTTCCGGGACCTTCGACGCGATCGACACGTCCGCAGTGCCGGAACCCGCGGTCGCGGCGCTGGCGCTCGCGACGGGGGCGGCGGGATTCGTCGTTTGGCGCCGGCGCAAAAATCCGACAACATGAGAACTCCCCTCCTTTCTTTGGCGGCCGCGACGGCCCTGCTGGGCTTGGCCGCCGCCCGCTCGCCCGCGCAGACGGTCGTGCCGTTCGACCTGAGCCGCGTCACGGTGGCCTTTTACCAAGGCGATGGAACCTCGAACACGAATTGGGCTGCCTACGATTACACGCTGGTATCCTATATCAACAGCACGTTGGATCAACAGGTGGGCATTTCTGCCGGGCCTGGCGTCGGAACGAACCAGTGGGAATTCGAGGCGGAAATCGATTTTTCCAACGGGCCGGGCCGAAGCCCAAGCGATTATCTCAGTGGCGGTCCCGGCCGGACGGACATCTTTCTCCGTTTCAACAATCCCGCGAATTTAAACACGATCGGCCATCCGCTGGCGAACTACGACAAGATCGTCATCGGCGGGCTTTTTCCGCAGGATCCAAGCTACCAGTTGAGCGGCATCACATTTGACCCGGCCGACGATCCGTGGGGGTTTTTCCCGCTCAACCACAATGGCACGGACGTGATTTTCGACGGCGCGGCGGGCACGTTGACGATTTATCCGCAGTCACCGCTCGTCTCCTCGACGATCCCATGGGTGAACATTTTCGTCGAGGGTCAGCTTTTGGCGACGGAAGTATCGGCAGTGCCGGAGCCGGCAGTGGCGACGGCGGTGCTCGCGATCGGCGCGGCGGGATTCGTGATATGGCGGCGACGTGCGCGGACCTGACGTCACGAACGTCTCGTAATCCCGGATAAACAATGTCACGACCGCGACGCGGCAACGATGACAACGATTGATCGCTCGCGAGTATGGCTCCTGTCGGCGGTGCTGGCGCTCCTGCTCGGCGGACACCTCGCGCTGCGGGTGATTCCGGCGT